>JBAZPE010000001.1:0-20539 GCA_041648375.1 Burkholderiaceae bacterium
AAGGTAGCCATAAGCGGCCGCCACAGCGGGCATGCCGGCGGCATGAGCGGCCTGGATATCGCGCAGATCGTCACCCACATAAATGCATTGCTCTGCATCGAAGCCGGCCTGGCTGGCGGCGTGCAGCAGTGGATCAGGGTGAGGCTTGTTGCGAGCAAGCGTGTCACCGCATACCAGCGCCGCGCAATCTTCCTGTAAGCCCAGAAACTCCACGATCGGCAGGGTGAGATGGGTCGCTTTGTTGGTCACGATTCCCCATGACATGCCGCGTCGCTTGATGTCGTCGAGCAAATCCGCCACACCAGCAAACAAATGGCTATGAACAGTAGAGTTGGCGGCGTAGTCCTGCAGGAACCGCTGGCGCGTTTCTTCGTAGGCCTCATGCTCGGGCGTCATGCCAAGCGCGACCCTGAGCAGGCCGCGTGCACCTTGAGAGGCCACGGCGCGCAAGGGCTCATAGGGATGGGGCTCCATACCCCGATGAGCGCGTTGCAGATTGGCAGCCGCGGCCAGGTCGGGCGCGGTGTCGGCCAAGGTGCCGTCGAAGTCGAAAAGGATCAGCACACTCATGGTTTACGTGTCGCCACCAGATAGTTCACCGATGTGTCCGGCGCCAGCGCATAGACTTTGGTGATCGGGTTGTAGGTCATGCCGTTCAGGGCGATGGTCTCAAGGCCTGCCTGGCGGCTGGCCAGAGCAAGCTCGCTGGGTGTGATGAAATTCTCGTAAGAATGCGTGCCTCTGGGCAGGATGCGCAACACGTACTCCGCCCCGACAATGGCAAACAGGAAGGATTTCAGGTTGCGATTCAGGGTGGAAAAAAACACCCAGCCTCCGGGTTTGACCAGCGTGCTGCAGGCGCGCACGACTGAAGCAGGGTCGGGCACGTGCTCAAGCATTTCCATGCAGGTGACCACGTCGTACTGCGCCGGCTCCTGCTGCGCGAGCAGTTCCACCGCAACGGCACGGTAATCGACCTTCACACCCGATTCCAGGCCATGCAGGCGAGCGACTTTCAGCGATTTCTCCGCCAGATCGATGCCCGTGACACTGGCGCCGGCAACAGCCATGCTTTCGGACAATATTCCGCCGCCGCAACCGACGTCCAGAACGCGCTTGCCGACAAGGCCGCCGATCTGCTCCTGGATCCAGCCCAGGCGCAGGGGGTTGATGGCGTGCAGTGGTTTGAATTCGCTTTCGGGATCCCACCATCGGGCGGCCAGGGCGCTGAATTTCTCAAGCTCGGCCTGATCCACATTGGTGTGGGCAGGTGAGTCGGCAGTGCTGGTGCTCATGGCAGAGGCTCCACACAAATGAAAAAAGGGCCCCGCCGTAGCGGGGCCCTTCATTGTAGCGGCTAGCGCTGCAATTAGCGGCGGCTGCCGACGATTTCGATCTCTACGCGGCGGTTCTGAGCGCGACCTTCACGGGTTGCGTTCGTAGCGACGGGTTGTTTCTCGCCCTTACCTTCGGTGTAGACACGGTTCGTGTCAATACCGCGGCTAACCAGGTATTGTTTGACGGACGCAGCGCGGCGTTCCGACAGACGCTGGTTGTAGGCATCGGTACCGATCGAGTCGGTGTGACCGACAGCGATGATGGTCTCGAGGTCCAGAGCGCCGGCTTGCTGGACGACTTGGTCGAGCAATTGACGGCCTTCAGGCTTGAGCGTGGACTTGTCGAAGTCAAAGAACGTGTCGGCGTTGAAGACGACTTTGTTCGAGACTGGGGCAGGAGCCGGAGCGCGAGGAGCTTGTGCGACCGGAACACCATCGCAACCGGGGATACCGGTAGCGGGCGTCCAGAACGCATTGCGCCAGCACAATTCGTTAGTGCCGTTTTTCCAAACGCCACCGAACGGGCTTTGCCAGTTGTCGACTGTTTGCGCCGAAGCTGCACCAGAGGCCGTTACAGCGGCGAAGGCGAGCGCCATAGCGAATTTGGAGGGTTTATTCATGTTTCTCCTCGTTGAGCTTGAAGCTGGATAAGTGGTGACTCGCAGCGAACCCCCGCCGCATATCAGGAAACGGGGCCAGTATAGCAACGCCAAAAACAAATTCAGAGTCCTGCAACTGGGTTTCCTGCGTGCTGGAAACAATCTTAAGCCATTTGGGAACTCGGGATGGGCGCATCAGCGGATGTGCCGCCCAATTTGGGGCACAGGCTGTACTTACTGTTGGTTTTCGACAACAAGGACCTTAGAGTGCGAGCAAATGTAGCAGAAAACGTCCAATTCGTCGTTTTTTGACACGGTTTGAATCTCGGGTCGGCGCAAACCGGTCGATGGTCGAGTGATCTGCACGCGCAGGCGGAAGCGACTGAATCAAATGTTAGAATCCGATGTTCGCCCGGCCCGGGTTCCTTCAACGATTTTATCGTCATCAATATGGATTCCTTCGCCAAAGAAATGCTTCCGGTCGCTCTGGAAGAGGAAATGCGTCGCAGTTACCTCGATTACGCCATGAGCGTGATCATCGGTCGCGCGCTTCCTGACGTGCGTGACGGCCTGAAGCCCGTGCACAGGCGAGTGTTGTTCGCCATGCACGAACTCAATAACGACTGGAACCGGGCTTACAAGAAGTCGGCGCGCGTCGTCGGCGATGTCATCGGTAAGTACCATCCCCATGGCGATCAGGCCGTCTACGACACCATTGTGCGTATGGCCCAGGACTTTTCGCTGCGCTACATGCTGGTCGACGGTCAGGGCAACTTCGGCTCGATCGATGGCGATAGTGCGGCGGCAATGCGCTATACCGAAATCCGTCTCTCCAAGATTGCGCACGAGCTGCTGGCCGATATCGATCAGGAAACCGTCGATTTCGGACCGAACTACGACGGCAGCGAGAACGAACCGCTGCTGTTGCCGTCCCGCTTGCCCAATCTGCTGGTCAACGGCAGTTCGGGTATCGCCGTGGGCATGGCCACCAATATTCCCCCGCACAACCTCGCCGAGGTCGTCGACGGGTGTCTCTATTGCTTGCGCAATCCCACGTGCAGCATCGACGAGCTGATCGAGATCATTCCTGCGCCCGATTTCCCTACGGGCGGCATCATCTATGGCATGTCGGGGGTGCGCGACGGTTACCGCACGGGACGTGGACGCGTCGTCATGCGCGCCAAGACCCACTTCGAGGACATGGAGCGCAGCAACCGACAGCAGATCGTGGTCGACGAGTTGCCCTACCAGGTCAACAAGAAGACGCTGCAGGAGCGCATTGCCGAGCTCGTCAACGAGAAGAAGATCGAAGGCATCTCCGACATCCGCGACGAGTCCGACAAGGACGGCATGCGCCTGGTGATCGAGCTCAAGCGCGACGAGGTCCCCGAGGTCGTGCTCAATAATCTGTACAAGCACACTCAGTTGCAGGACACCTTCGGCATCAACATGGTGGCGCTGGTCGATGGGCAACCCCGTTTGCTGAATCTGAAGCAGATGGTGGAGTACTTCCTGTTCCACCGTCGCGAAGTCGTCACCCGCCGTACCGTGTTTCAGCTGCGCAAGGCGCGCGAGCGTGGTCACGTGCTGGAAGGCCTGGCTGTGGCGCTGGCCAACATCGATGACTTCATCGCCATCATCAAGGCCGCGCCCACGCCGCCCGTGGCGCGTCAGGAGTTGATGGATCGCGGCTGGGATTCTTCGCTGGTGAAGGAAATGCTGTCGCGGGTCGATACGACGACGCCGGGCGGCATGGTTGCCTTCCGTCCTGATGATCTCGCGGCGCATTTCGGCATGCAGCCCGACGGTCTCTACCACCTGAGCGAAGTGCAGGCTCAGGAAATTCTGAACATGCGCCTGCAACGCCTGACCGGGCTCGAGCAGGACAAGGTCCTGGGTGAGTACAGCGACATCATGTCCACCATTGCCGATCTGCTGGACATTCTGGCGCGCCCCGAGCGCATCACCACGATCATCGGCGACGAACTCCAGGCGATCAAGCTGGAGTTCTCCACCAATGCGAAGGATGCTCGCCGCTCGCACATCGAGCACAACGCCTACGAATTGGATACCGAGGACCTGATCACACCCACCGATATGGTGGTCACGCTCTCGCATGGCGGCTACATCAAGAGCCAGCCGCTGTCCGAATACCGTGCGCAGAAGCGCGGTGGGCGCGGCAAGCAGGCGACCACGATGAAAGAGAATGACTGGATCGACCAGCTCTTCATCGCCAATACGCATGATTTCCTGCTCTGCTTCTCCGATCGCGGCCGTGTCTACTGGCTCAAGGTCTGGGAAGTGCCGCAAGGTACCCGTACTTCGCGCGGTCGACCGATCGTCAACATGTTCCCGCTGGTCGACGGCGAGAAAATCACGGTCGTGCTGCCGGTCAAGGTGTTCAGCGAAGATCACTATGTGTTCATGTCCACTTCACGCGGCACGGTCAAGAAGACGCCGCTCTCGGACTTCTCCAACCCCCGCAAGGCCGGCATCATCGCGGTTGATCTGGACGAGGGCGACTACCTGATCGGAGCCGATCTGACCGACGGCGCGCACGACATCATGCTCTTCTCGGATGCGGGCAAGGCGGTTCGGTTCGACGAGGGCGATGTGCGACCCATGGGCCGCAATGCCCGCGGCGTGCGCGGCATGATGCTCGAAGATGGCCAGTCTGTCATTGCGATGCTGGTGGCCAGCGATGAAGAGCAGAGCGTGCTCACGGCTACCCATAACGGCTATGGCAAGCGTACGCCGATCACTGAATACACGCGTCATGGTCGCGGTACGAAGGGCATGATTGCCATCCAGACCTCTTCGCGCAACGGCAAGGTTGTCGGCGCGGTACTGGTGCGCACGTCCGATGAAATCATGCTGATCACCACGGGCGGCGTTCTGGTGCGCACGCGCGTCAGCGAGATCCGTGAAATGGGCCGTGCCACGCAAGGCGTCACCCTGATCAATGTGGATGACAACAGCAGTCTGTCCGGCGTTCGCCGCGTCGTTGAAAGCGATGCAGACGAGGGCGACGACGCTGCTGTGCTCGAGGGCGATGTCACCGAGGGTGCCGACATGTCGGGCGAGCAGCCAGGCAAGGATGATGGCGATTCATCGGATCAGCAGGCATCTGACGACACCCCACCAGCAGGTCCCGCATCGGAGGAATGATGGCACGTCCCTGGAATTTTTCGGCAGGTCCCTCGGCGCTTCCCGAGGCGGTGTTGACGCAGGCGGCCGCCGAAATGCTCGACTGGCACGGCAGTGGCATGTCGGTCATGGAAATGAGCCATCGCGGCCGCGAGTTCACCCAGATCTGCGATGAGGCCGAGTCCGATCTGCGCGAGCTGCTGGGCGTGTCGGCGGATTATGCCGTCATGTTCATGCAGGGTGGGGCGACCGCTGAAAATGCGATCGTGCCCATGAATCTGATGGGGCGGGTCAATCCCGCCGCCGCCGATTTCGTGCTCTCTGGCCACTGGTCACGTCGATCGCACAAGGAAGCCGGCAAGTACGGTGACGCGCAGATCGCGGCCGCGAGCGATGCCGAGCGCGACATCGACGGCCGTCTCTACCGACCCTGGACCTGGGTGCCTGACGTGCAGGAGTGGAAGGTGCGCCGCGATGCGGCCTATGTGCATCTCTGCAGCAATGAAACCATTGGCGGGGTCGAATTCGCAAACTGGCCCGAGCCGCAAGCCTACGGCGCGCCCGATGTGCCGCTGGTGGTCGATGCCTCCAGTCATTTTCTGTCGCGTCCGATGGATGTGGCGCGCACCGGCATGGTCTATGCCGGCGCGCAGAAAAATGCGGGTCCCGCAGGTGTCACGATGGTGATCGTGCGGCGCGACCTGTTGGGTCACGCCATGTCGATCTGTCCCACCGCTTTCGACTACGCCAACGTGGCTGCAGAGCAGTCACGCTATAACACCCCGCCGACCTACGCCATATACATTGCGGGCCTGGTGTTCAAATGGATCAAGGCGCAGGGCGGTCTGGCGGGCATGGAAGCGGCCAACATCGAGAAGGCCCGACTGCTGTATGGCTATCTCGACAGCACTGATTTTTATACGAATCCGATTCACGATCCCGTGCGTTCCCGCATGAACGTGCCGTTTCTGTTGCGTGACGAGTCGCACAACGACGCCTTTCTCACCGGGGCCGCCGCAAGCGGTCTGATGCAGCTCAAAGGGCACAAGAGTGTGGGCGGCATGCGCGCCTCCATCTACAACGCCTTGCCCCTCGCCGGCGTTCAAGCACTGGTCCAGTACATGTCCGAGTTCGAGCGCCGCCATGGATGACATGCTCAAGAACACCTTGCGCCCCTTGCGCGAAAAGATCGATCGGATCGACGCTCAGGTGCTCGATCTGCTCAACGAGCGCGCCCGCACCGCTCAGGAAGTCGGTGTGCTCAAGCACGCGGCGGCGGCCGACCCCCAGGTGCTGCGCCCCGAGCGCGAAGCCGATGTGATTCGTGCGCTTCAGGCGCGCAATGCAGGTCCGCTGCCCCCCAGTGCCATTGCATCGGTATGGACAGAAGTGATGTCGGCATGCCGGGGTCTGGAGCGTGCGTTGTCGGTTGCCTATCTGGGGCCGCAAGGTTCGTTTTCGGAACAGGCGGCATTCGAGCACTTCGGCCATGCGGTGACTGCCGTGCCGCTTACCTCATTCGACGACGTGTTCAGGGCGGTCGAGACCGGGCAGGCTGATGTGGGGATGGTGCCTGTGGAGAATTCCACCGAGGGCGCCGTCAATCGCAGCCTTGATCTGTTGCTCAATGCGCACGTCGAAGTGCTGGGCGAGCGCTCGATCGTGATCCGCCACTGCCTCATGACACAGTCCGGCAATCTGGAGGGAGTGAAGGCCGTGATGGCGCACCCCCAGGCGTTGGCGCAATGCCAGGAATGGCTGACCCGCAATCAGCCCGGGCTTGAACGGGTGGCCGCGTCCAGCAATGCAGAGGCTGCGCGCATGGCGGGGCAGGACAGCACCATTGCTGCGATTGCCGGTGAGCCGGCCGCGCTTGCCTGGGGCCTGAATATCGTGTCCGCGGGCATCCAGGACGATGCCAATAACCGCACGCGATTCCTTGCCATCGGAAAGATGGTGACCTTGCCCAGCGGACGGGACAAGACCAGTCTGATTCTGGCGGTACCCAACCGGGCGGGAGCGGTGTACGAAATGCTGGCACCGTTGGCGCGCAATGGCGTGTCGATGACGCGTTTCGAGTCCCGGCCCGCACGTAATGGTCAATGGGACTATTACTTCTATGTCGATGTGCTGGGTCATCGCGACGACCTGCCTGTGAAGCAGGCGCTGGAGACGCTATCGGGCCAGACGGCCTTCATGAAGGTTCTGGGCTCCTATCCCGCACAGTGACTGCGCGAGGGCAGGGGCTGCCAGCGCCTGTCCCCTGTGTTGCCACCTGCCATGAACGACCGTTAATACATGAATGATTCCCATCGTCCCGCAGATGTTGCCGACTCCTCGCCTCCCGACCATGCGCCCCTGACACTGGCTGTGGTGGGGGTCGGGTTGATCGGTGGCTCATTTGCCGCCGCACTGCGACAGGCTTGCCGAGTGACCCGCGTGCTGGGCGTGGGCAGGCAACCCGCCACGCTGCAGAAAGCACTGGATCTGGGACTGATCGATGCCGTGGTCGATGCGCCGACCGCCGCGGCCCAGGCCGATCTGGTGATGCTGGCCGTGCCTGTTGGCGCCATGCATGACACCCTGCGACGCATGGCGCCTTTCCTGCAGGATCATACGGTGCTCACCGATGCGGGCAGCACCAAGACCACTGTGGTTCAGGCCGCCCGCGAGGCATTGGGCACGCGGATAGGGCAGTTCGTTCCGGGGCACCCCATAGCCGGTGCCGAATCCAGTGGGCCCGAGGCGGCCCGCGCGACCCTTTATCAAGGCAAGCAGGTGGTGCTCACCCCCTTGCCGGAGAACAGTGCGCAGAGTCTGGCGTGCGTCACGCAGGCGTGGCAGGCATGCGGGGCGATTGTTCGTTGCATGACGGCGCTCGAGCATGATCAGGTCTTGGGCTCGGTCAGCCATCTGCCGCATTTGCTCTCTGCTGTCTACATGGCCCAGGTGGCGACATCGAGCGACGCCGCCATTCGCCTGGACATGGCGGGCAGCGGTTTCCGTGATTTCACCCGGATCGCGGCTGGCTCGCCTGAAATGTGGCGCGATATTTTTCTGTCCAATGCCCAGGCGCTCCGCATGGAATTGGATTCCGTCAGAAAGCTCCTGGACGATGTCGACGGTGCGTTGGCGCGTGGCGATGGTGCTGCGCTTGAATCCCTGCTGGATGTTGCGGCGCAAGCTCGCCGCACCTGGCCGCTTCCCCGAAAGGCCTGACCTTGACCTCTTTCATTGATCTGCCGCATGTGGCGAGCGCCACCGGCAGCATGCAGTTGCCAGGCTCCAAGAGCATCTCCAATCGCGTGCTGCTGCTGGCAGCATTGGCCTGCGGGCGCACCACGATCGAGGGCCTGCTCGATTCGGACGATACCAAGGTCATGCTCGATGCCTTGTCCACGCTGGGCGTGGACGTGGTCAAAACGGGTCAGGATTCGGTCGACGTCACGGGGGCTGACGGGCGTTTCGCTTCGCAGGCGATACTGTTCATGGGCAATGCCGGAACGGCCATTCGACCATTGACGGCGGCGCTCGCCATGCTTGGCGGCGATTACCATCTGTCGGGCGTGGCACGTATGCACGAGCGACCCATCGGCGACCTGGTGGACGCCTTGCGCAGTCTTGGCGCAGAGCTCGCCTATACGGGGCAGACAGGCTACCCGCCGTTGCACATCGGTGTGTTTGGCGAGTCTGGCTCGCCACAGCTAGAGCAGAGTGTCCGTACCGTTCAGGTGCAGGGCGCGGTGTCCAGTCAGTTTCTGACTGCCTTGCTGATGGCCGCCCCCCTGTTCACCCGCCGCACGGGTCAGTCGCTGGCCATCGAGGTCGTGGGCGAATTGATTTCCAAGCCCTACATCGCCATCACGCTCAATCTGATGGCACGTTTCGGCGTGGAAGTCACCCGCGAAGGGTGGTCCAGATTCATCATTCAGCCCCAGGCCCAGTACCGATCCCCAGGGGTCATCCGAGTCGAGGGTGATGCGTCGTCCGCCTCGTATTTTCTGGCGCTTGGTGCCATAGGCGGGGGACCGGTCACGGTGCAGGGCGTCGATGCCGATAGCATCCAGGGCGACATTGCGTTTGCGCAGACGCTCACCGACATGGGCGCCACGATCACGTATGGCAAGGGCTCGATCACGGCGCAGGGCATTTCCGTTTTTCATGGGCAACGACTGCGTGCGTTCGATACCGACTTCAATTTGATTCCCGACGCCGCCATGACGGCGGCCGCGCTGGCTCTCTTCGCCGACGGGCCTTGCCGACTGCGCAATATAGGCAGTTGGCGTGTCAAGGAAACCGACCGCATTCACGCCATGGCCACGGAATTGACCAAGCTCGGCGCACGAGTGGAGAGTGGCCCGGACTGGTTGCATATCACCCCGCCCGAGCCCGACCAATGGCGCGATGCGCACATTGAAACCTGGGACGATCACCGCATGGCAATGTGCTTTTCCCTGGCCGCGTTTGGTCCGGCTGCCGTGCGCATTCTCGATCCGGGGTGCGTGGCCAAAACTTTCCCCGACTATTTTGATGTCTATGGCGCACTGGTGGGTGTGCCACAGCAAGGACTTTCGGTATGAGCGAGATTGTCAGCACAGCGGGTAGCAGCCCCGTCATAACGATCGATGGGCCCACCGCGTCCGGCAAGGGAACGGTTGCTCACCGGGTCGCGCAGGCCTTGGGATGGACCGTGCTCGATAGCGGCGTGCTCTATCGATTGACTGCGCTGGCGGCACTGCAGCGCCAGGTCGCCACCGAGGATGAGCGCGCCCTGGCCGACCTTGCCCTGTCACTGGCGGTCTCGTTCGACGATGGCGCCATTCTGTTCGAAGGCAAGGATGTCCAGGAGGCAGTGCGCGAGGAGCGCGTGGGCAATCTGGCCTCCAGAATTGCGGCGCTGGCACCTGTGCGTGAGGCGCTGCTGGCCCGGCAGCGTGCTTTTCAGCGTCCTCCTGGTCTGGTGGCCGATGGGCGCGATATGGGAACCGTCGTGTTTCCCGATGCGCCACTGAAGATTTTCCTGGTGGCAGATGCCGAGGCGCGCGCACAGCGGCGGGCTAACCAGTTGAAGGAAAAGGGGATTTCTGCTAATCTTACCGACCTGCTGCGCGATTTGCGCGAGCGGGATGCCCGCGACATGCAGCGCACACATGCGCCGCTTGTTGCAGCAAAGGATGCAACGGTGCTTGATTCGTCCAATCTCTCGATTGACGAAACCACGGAACGCATCCTCGCGCTATGGCATGGGCGAACCGCCGGATCGGGTTTGCCTGCTGGCGTGCAGGGCTTATAGGTTCGGTCTGATCAGGACTGGGCTGGCGGGTGTGCATCATGCACCCGTGTCTGTGTAGTGTGTAGTCAATCGTCCCGGATCGAATGGGCCGCGTCAGCCGACGGGTGAATTCGTGAAGGTTTTTGAACTCCACTGGGGCATCGCATATCGCATGTTCTGGTGCGTTGTATAACAGGGCCGCATTGCGGCCAATGGATCGTTATTCATGTCATCCCAACCCTCGACCGCCCTTGGCGGTGAAAGTTTTGCCGACCTCTTCGCGGAAAGCGTCAAGCACCAGGACATGAAGTCCGGTGAAGTGATCAGCGCCGAAGTCGTCCGCGTCGACCGCAACTTTGTGGTCGTGAACGCCGGCCTGAAGTCCGAAGGTCACATCCCCCTCGAAGAGTTCCTCAACGACCAGGGCGAACTTGAAGTCAACGTCGGTGACTTCGTCTCCGTGGCCATCGATTCGCTCGAAAACGGCCTGGGCGACGTCAACCTGTCGCGTGACCGCGCCAAGCGCCTGTCCGCATGGATGGGTCTCGAACAGTCCCTGGAAAACGGCGAGCTCGTCACCGGCACCATCACCGGCAAGGTCAAGGGCGGCCTGACAGTCATCACCAACGGTATCCGCGCATTCCTGCCGGGTTCGCTGGTCGACCTGCGTCCTGTCAAGGACACCACGCCGTACGAAGGCAAGACCCTGGAATTCAAAGTCATCAAGCTTGATCGCAAGCGCAACAACGTTGTGCTGTCGCGTCGTCAAGTGCTCGAAGCCAGCATGGGTGAAGAGCGTCAGAAGTTGCTCGAAACGTTGCACGAAGGTGCAATCGTCAAGGGCGTGGTCAAGAACATCACCGACTACGGCGCGTTCGTGGACCTGGGCGGCATCGATGGCTTGCTGCACATCACCGACATGGCATGGCGTCGTGTGCGTCATCCTTCCGAAGTCCTGCAAGTGGGTCAGGAAGTCGAAGCCAAGGTTCTGAAGTTCGACCAGGAAAAGAGCCGCGTCTCGCTGGGCGTGAAGCAACTGGGCGAAGATCCCTGGGTGGGCCTGGCTCGCCGCTACCCGCAAAGCACCCGTCTGTTCGGCAAGGTCACCAACCTCACCGACTACGGCGCCTTTGTGGAAGTCGAGGCTGGCATCGAAGGTCTGGTGCACGTTTCCGAAATGGACTGGACCAACAAGAACGTCGATCCGCGCAAGGTTGTCACCTTGGGCGAAGAAGTCGAAGTCATGGTTCTGGAAATCGACGAAGACCGTCGCCGCATTTCGCTGGGCATGAAGCAATGCCGTGCCAACCCGTGGGAAGATTTCTCCACGAACTTCAAGCGTGGCGACAAGGTGCGTGGCGCGATCAAGTCGATCACCGACTTTGGCGTGTTCGTCGGTCTGCCCGGCGGCATCGATGGTCTGGTTCACCTCTCCGACCTGTCATGGGCCGAGACCGGTGAAGAAGCCGTTCGCAACTTCAAGAAGGGCGATGAGATCGAAGCCATCGTTCTGGGTATCGACACGGATAAAGAACGCATCTCGTTGGGTATCAAGCAGTTGGAAGGCGACCCCTTCAACAACTTCGCTGCCACCTACGAGAAGGGTGCCGTTGTTCCTGGTACGGTGAAGTCGGTTGAGCCCAAGGGCGCGGTCGTCACGCTGTCCCTGGATGTCGAAGGCTACCTGCGCGCTTCCGAAATTTCGTCGGGTCGCGTTGAAGATGCCACGACCGCGCTGAAGGAAGGCGAGAACATCGAAGCCATGATCATCAACGTCGATCGCAAGGCGCGTTCGATCCAGTTGTCGATCAAGGCCCGTGACAACGCCGAAACCAGCGACTCGTTGCAGCGCATGTCCGAAGCCAGCGCCTCGTCAGGCACCACCAATCTGGGTGCGTTGCTCAAGGCGAAGCTGGATCAGGCACGCAACGACGGCTAAGCCGTGACCAAGTCGGAACTGATTGCCGCATTGGCGGCCCGCTATCCTCAGTTGGCCGCCCGCGACACCGATTTCGCGGTCAAGACCGTTCTCGACGCGATGACCCAGGCACTTGCCGCGGGTCAGCGCATCGAAATCCGCGGTTTTGGCAGCTTTTCGCTGTCTCAGCGGTCACCGCGTGTCGGGCGCAATCCTAAATCCGGTGAACAAGTGCTGGTACCTGGCAAACAGGTGCCGCACTTCAAGGCGGGCAAGGAACTGCGTGAGCGAGTCGACCTGGATGTGCAAACGCCAGTGCGGGCAACAGAATCCAGTGAGGTCGAAGTCACGCCGCTCGGTTTGGCTGCGTTACACTAAACCTTCGTTCGCAATGCGAAAGGCTGCTTCGGCAGCCTTTTTCATTTTTCGCTGATCGGGTGCGTTGGCCGCCGGGTCGCTTACAATTGCCGTCTCGCATTTTCTGTCGCGTGATCCATGCGCTATATCGTCTGGGTATTGAGGTTGGTGATATTCGTCGCAGTGCTGATGTTTGCACTGAAGAACACTCAACCGGTGTCGGTGACGTTCTTCACCGATCGTGTATTGCACGACGTGCCGCTCATTGTGGTCATGCTCGTGGTATTCGTGGTGGGCACCTTGTTTGGTTTGCTGCTGACCATACCCGCCACCATGCGCCGACGTCGGGAAGCGCTGCGCCTGCGCAAGGAGCTTGACCGTGTCCAGGCCCAGTTGAACGGGCAAACGCCTGTGGCAACGCTTCCGCCTGAGGCGGTTGCGCCCATGTCTCCACTTTGATCTCAGGGAGACATTGCCGTGGATTTTGAACCCTGGTGGCTGATCTTTCTGCCTTTGCTGTTTGGGTTGGGGTGGCTGGCGGCACGCGTGGACATCCGGCAGATGTTGTCGGAAACGCGCATGCTGCCGGACTCCTACTTTCGCGGTTTGAATTTTCTGCTCAACGAAGAGCCCGACCGTGCGATTGATGCCTTCGTCGAAGTGGCGAAACTCGATCCCGAAACGACTGAGCTTCACTTTGCACTGGGCAGCCTGTTCCGTCGGCGTGGCGAAATGGAACGTGCCATCCGTGTGCATCAAAGTCTGCTCAGCCGTGCCGATCTTCCGCAGGCGCAGCGTGAGCATGCCCAGCACGAACTGGCCCAGGACTTCCTGAAGGCCGGCATGCTCGACCGGGCCGAATCAGGCTTTGAGCAGATGAAGGACTCGCGCTTTGCGTTGCCTGCGCTGCAGTCGCTGATACGCATCTATGAATCCGAACATGATTGGGCGCGAGCGATCGATTCGGTCAAGACCTTGCGCGGTCTGGTCGACGAGCCGGTTCCCCAGTTGGTGCACTACCATTGTGAGCAGGCGCATCTGGCGCTGGCGAATACGCCACCCGATATCGATGCCGCCCACCAGGCGCTGGACGCCGCCGAACATGCGGCCAGCGACAGCGACCGCGAAGGTGCCACACGCGCATCGTCGGTGCGTATCGCCATGCTGCGTGCACGCATTGCCGCGCAGGAAGGTCATCCCAAGCAGGAGCGCCTGCACCTTGCCAGCGTGCTGAGCATGGCACCCGATTATGTCGGTCTGGTCGCCGAATCATTGCTGCAGAATTACGTCGACGCGGGTGAGGACGCGCAGGGGCTTGCTCTGCTGACCGCCCACTACGACAAGTACCCCTCGCTGGACCTGTTCAACGTCGTCTTTCGTGCGCTGCGTACGCAACAAGGCCCAACCGTGGCCTGGACGTTCGCGCGCCAGGCGCTGCAGCACCATCCTTCGCTGCTGGGCCTGGACCGCCTGCTCGAAGCAGAACTGGCTGCCAAGGATGGCGTCAGTGATCAGGGGCCGGTCGTGGGCACCGACATGAACCTGCTTCGCAGTCTGATTCATAAACATACCCAACGCCTGGACCGCTACGCCTGCCGCAAGTGTGGCTTTCAGGCGCGGCGCTTCTACTGGCAATGCCCGGGATGCAACGCCTGGGAGACTTACGCACCAAAGCGTCTGGAAGAATTGCAATGAAGTCGTTTCCTTTTAAAGCTGTCGCCGGCGCACGTGTGCTCGTGGTGGGTGACCTCATGCTCGATCGCTATTGGTTCGGCGAGGTCGACCGTATTTCGCCTGAAGCACCCGTGCCTGTCGTCAAAGTCATCCGTCGTGAAGATCGTCTTGGTGGCGCTGCCAACGTGGCGCGCAACATCGTGGCGCTCGGCGGGCAAGCCAGTCTGATCGGGTTCGTTGGTGCAGACGAAGCCGGTGACGCGATCCGCAGATTGGCCGAGCAGGCCGGGATAGAAACCGCGCTGGTCGTAGATGCCGATATGCCCACGACGCTCAAAATGCGTGTGCTGGGGCGTCAGCAACAACTGTTGCGTGTCGATTTCGAGGCCACCCCGTCGGCGCAGGCGCTGGACGCCCTGTATCAAGCGGTGCTCGATCAGGTATCCTGGGCCGATGTCCTCGTGCTGTCCGACTATGCCAAGGGCGCCCTGACGCAGGTCGAGATGTTGATGGATGCCGCGCGCGCGAAGGGTGTTTCCGTGCTGGTCGATCCCAAGGGCGACGATTACTCGCGCTATCGCGGCGCCGCGCTGGTCACGCCCAATCGCGCCGAAATGCAGCAGGCCGTGGGACGTTGGGCGACCGAGGCCGAACTGGATCAACGTGCCCAGACACTGCGTCAGGCCTTGTCGCTTGAGGCGCTGCTGGTCACCCGATCCGAGCAGGGCATGACGCTGTTCACCGCTGATGGGCGAGATCATGTGGATGCCCAGGCGCACGAGGTTTTCGATGTGTCAGGCGCAGGCGATACCGTCCTGGCGACCCTGGCGGTCACACGCGCAGCAGGGCTGACCTGGTCCGAAGCCATGAGATGGGCGAATCGAGCGGGCGGCATCGTGGTCGGAAAACTTGGCACGTCCATTGTGACGGCTGCGGAACTGGAAGAGGAAATACGATGATCGTTGTCACAGGTGCAGCAGGGTTTATCGGCAGCAACATTGTTCGCGGCCTGAACCAGCGTGGGGAGCACGACATTCTGGCGGTCGATGATCTGACCGAGGGCGATAAATTCGTCAATCTGGTCGATTGCAGCATTGCCGATTACATGGATCGCAATGACTTTCGCAGCCGGGTGCGCAATGACACCTTGCCGACGATTCGTGCCGTGATTCATCAGGGCGCATGTTCAGACACCACTGAGCGCAACGGGCTCTACATGATGGATAACAACTACCGGGTCACCCTGGAGTTGTTCGAGTATTGTCAGTCCCATCGCATCCCTTTTTTGTACGCGTCATCGGCAGCGGTATATGGTGGCTCGTCCGTCTATGCAGAAGACCCTGCCAACGAGGGGCCGCTGAATGTCTACGGTTATTCGAAGCTGCTTTTCGACCAGGTCTTGCGCCGACGCATGCACACGCTCACGGCACAGGTCGTCGGGTTACGTTACTTCAACGTGTATGGCGGACATGAGCAGCACAAGGGCCGCATGGCGTCGGTGGCCTTTCACAACATGAACCAGTTCCTGGCTGATGGCCACGTCCGCCTGTTCGCGGGTTGGGACGGCTATGTGGATGGCGGGCAAAGCCGCGATTTCATTTCCGTGCAGGATGTGGTGGCTGTGAACCTGCACTTTCTGGACAACCCCCAGGTCTCCGGCATTTTCAATTGTGGAACCGGTCGCGCTCAGCCCTTCAACGATGTGGCTGCGGCCGTCGTCAACACACTGCGTGCCGAAAAGGGCCAGGCCCCCTTGCCGCTGGACGCGCTGGTGGCCGAAGGGTTGTTGCGCTATATCCCCTTTCCTGACGATCTCAAGGGCCGCTATCAGAGCTTCACGCAGGCTGACATCAGCGCTCTGCGCGCAAGCGGTTTCACCGCCAGCATGCGCGATGTCACGCAAGGGGTGGGGGAGTACGTCAGCTACTGGCGTGCACGCGGCGCAAGGTAGGTAGTTGCTCGCTGGGGCAGAACTGTCTCATTCATCGGCAACGCAGGGCGGCCTGCGGGCATGATGGCTTCTTTGGAACGACAGTCCACAGGAGCCTTTCGATGATGTTCTCCCCCTTTTTCCGACCATCGACAACGACAGTCCTTTTTGCCACGCATGCGCGGCGTGTGCGTCAGGCCGGCATGCTGGTGTGCTGCCTGGGCTTGTATGGTCCGGCCCACGCGCTGGATGTCAACCAGGCTACGGTCGACCAGCTTGAAGCACTGCGCGGGCTGGGCGCCAAGACAGCAGCGCTGATCGTCAAGGAGCGCGCCCGCGGGGGGCCCTACGAGTCAATGGACAATCTGGCTGAACGGGTCAAGGGGCTGGGTGTGAAAAAGGCCCGTGTGCTGGAGGCGGCCGGTTTGCGTGCCGGGCCTTCACTATCGCCAGCCTCCACCGTCAAGCCTTCACCCGCACAGGCGGGCATCGTCAAGCCTGGGGCACCGGCAGGTGCCCAGGCACAACCCAGGGCGCGCCGTCCGATGCAGGCACCTGCCGCCACACCGGGATCGCGTTAGGCGGTTTATGATTGTCCGCATGAAAAATTATCCCACGCTCGAACAAACCGTAGGCAATACCCCCCTGGTGCGCCTGCAACGCATTCCCGGCCAGGAAAACGCGCGCCGCAACAACGTCATTCTGGGCAAGCTTGAGGGCAATAATCCGGCCGGATCGGTCAAGGATCGGCCCGCATTGTCCATGATCATGCGTGCCGAGGCCCGGGGGGATATCAAACCGGGCGATACCTTGATCGAAGCCACCAGCGGCAATACCGGCATCGCCCTGGCAATGGTGGCCGCCATGCGCGGCTATCGCATGATCCTGATCATGCCGGACAATCTCTCGGTCGAGCGGCGTGCCGCCATGACCGCCTACGGCGCACAATTGATTCTGACGCCTGCCGCCGAAGGTGGCATGGAATTCGCACGCGATCTGGCCACGAGAATGCAGTCAGAGGGCAAGGGCCGGGTACTCGATCAGTTTGCCAATAGCGACAATCCGCTCGCGCACCAGCTGGGCACCGGGCCCGAGCTCTGGCAGCAGACCGATGGCACCCTCACGCACTTCGTCAGTGCAATGGGCACCACGGGCACCATCATGGGTGTCTCGTCTTACCTGAAGTCGCAGAATGCCTCGATTCGTGTGGTGGGTGCGCAGCCCGCAGAAGGCTCTCAAATTCCAGGAATACGCAAGTGGCCAGAGGCCTATATGCCCGCCATTTTCAACAGCGCGTTGGTTGACGCCTACGAACTGATCGAACAGGCCGAGGCAGAGGACATGGCACGACGTCTGGCTGCAGAGGAAGGCATATTCGCCGGCATATCGGCCGCAGGCGCACTGGTGGCTGCGCTCAGGGTGGCACAGACCGTCGAGAACGCCACGATCGCATTCATCGTGTGTGACCGTGGCGATCGTTATCTGTCCACCGGCGTGTTCAACGCCTGAGGCAGTGAGGGCTGCCGCAGGCGGCCCCGCGGTTACTGTCTGGTCTTCAGCTCTGAGGCCAGATCCGCCACCGAGGTGGCATAAAAGTAGCTGCGGTTGTAGTGCGTCAGGGCAAAAAAGTTTGGGGTGCCCGTGCGGTACTGCACCGTGCCGTACTGATCGTCGGGCAGGTTGATGACACCCATGCGGTGGCGAGTCCATGGCGTGCTGGCATCTGCGCTGGCACGTGCGCCTGCAGTCTGCATCTGTGACCAGTCAAGATGAGGCTCCAGGCCGCCATCGACCAGTGCCGAAGGATCCGATGGCAAGGTCACCGGTGCAAATACAGGCAGTCCGCGCTGCCACCCATGCGCGGCCAGGAAGTTACCCACCGACAAGATGGCGTCACGCGTGCTGTTGGTGAGGTCGATGATGCCATCACCGTCACCATCTACCGCATAGCGCTCGATGCTGCCCGGCATGAACTGCGACATGCCGATCGCACCTGCGTAGGACCCCTGTGTGCCAACATCCAGTTTGCCTGTCATGACCAGGCTCAGGAAGTCGCTGAGCTGATTGCGAAACATCTCCTGGCGGTCGGGCCGGCTGGGGTCGGGATAGCGGAACGCGAGGGTGTAGAGCGCATCAAGTACGGAAAACGACCCCATATTCCGGGCATAGTTGGTCTCCACGCCGATGATTGCCACGATGATCTCGGCCGGCACGCCAAATCGCTGCGATGCCTGATCCAGGGTTGCCTGGTTGGCATTCATGAACTCAACACCCCAACGAATGCGCACGGGTTCCACCACACGCTTGCGATAGACCGTCCAGCTGCGCACGACTTTCTTGCCTGCGGCTGCAGGGGCGATCAATTTGGCAACTGTCGGGTTGTATTGGGCGGATTGCAGAATGGTGTTGAGTTGTTCCGCTGGCAGGTTGCGCTCGGTAGCGAGGGACTGCACGTAAGCATTCAGATCGCCATCAATGCGACTGGATGCCGGTTTTTCAACAACGGGGGGCGACGCGGCGGGCGTCTTGGTAGAAGGGCCAGGTGCGGGTCTGGACTGAGGGGCAGCGCAAGCAGAAATTGCGAACGCGAGCATGCCGATTTGCAGGAAACGCCATCTGGTGAACATAATCCTTCCTTATGGAGACACTCTATCTTACCCACCCCGCGTGCCGTCTGCATGATATGGGCGACTGGCACCCCGAATGTCCACAGAGGCTGGATGCCATCAATGACCAGATGCTGGCCAGTGGTCTCATCAACTATGTGGTCGCCCAGGAGGCCGGTCCGGCCGACCGGGCCGCGCTTGAACGCGCACATGATCCCGCCTACGTCGCGTCCATTCTGGACGGCGGACCGCTTGAGGGAACCCGAATGCTGGACCCGGACACGCTGCAGGGCCCCCATACGGCCCAAGCTGCACTGCATGCCGCAGGCGCAGGAATTGCTGCCGTTGATGCAGTGATGGGCGGGCAGGCGGCGACGGCCTTCTGCGCAGTACGACCACCAGGTCACCATGCCTGCCGCGATCGGGCCATGGGCTTCTGTTTCTTCAACAATGTTGCTGTCGCAGCGCACCATGCGATGCATTATCATGGCATCAAGCGCATCGCGGTGATTGATTTCGATGTTCATCACGGCAACGGTACGGAAGATATATTTGCCGGTGACGATCGGGTGTTGATGTGCAGTTTCTTCCAGCACCCGTTTTATCCGAACAGCGGTGCAGAGCAGGTAGCTGCGAATATGGTCAACGTTCCGGTGCCGGCCTACACGCCGGTGTCTACCATCCGCCAGTGGGTAGTGGACGCATGGTTGCCTCGGCTGCATGCACACCGGCCCGAGCTGATACTGGTCTCGGCTGGCTTCGATGCGCATCGCGAAGATGATATGGGTCAACTCGGTCTGGTCGAGGCTGATTATGTCTGGTTGACCGAGCAGATCGTGGGCATCGCCGATCAGTACGCGGCGGGTCGAATCGTCAGCATGCTCGAGGGCGGCTATAACCTCTCGGCGTTGGGCAGAAGCGTGGTGGCGCATGTACGCGCCCTTGCGAAGCTGTAGAATCGAACCGGTTTCAAGTCTTATATAAGAATTCATTTCTGGAGATCGCTGGATGAAGGTACTTGTCCCAGTCAAACGTGTGGTTGACTACAACGTTAAAGTTCGTGTGAAGTCGGATCAGTCCGGCGTCGACATTGCCAACGTCAAGATGTCGATGAATCCCTTCGATGAGATTGCTGTCGAAGAGGCCACGCGCCTGAAAGAGAAGGGTGCCGTGACCGAGGTGGTTGCCGTGTCCTGCGGCGTGGCACAGTCCCAAGAGACCTTGCGCACAGCCATGGCCATCGGTGCCGACCGGGGTATCTTGGTTCAGACCGATGTCGAGCTGCAGCCCCTGGCCGTGGCCAAGCTCCTGCGCGCCGTCGTTGACAAAGAGCAACCCCAACTGGTGATTTTGGGAAAGCAGGCCATCGATGACGACGCCAACCAGACCGGTCAGGCGCTGGCTGCGCTGCTGGACTGGCCCCAGGCTACCTTCGCCAGCAAAGTCGAGCTGGGCGAGGGCACTGTCAAAGTGACGCGCGAAGTCGACGGCGGTCTTGAAACCATCGAGCTGAAGTTGCCCGCGATTGTCACCACCGATTTGCGCTTGAACGAGCCACGCTACGTGACCTTGCCCAACATCATGAAGGCCAAGAAGAAGCAGTTGGACAATGAAACGCCTGAGTCACTGGGTGTCGATGCCAGCCCGCGCCTGAAAACACTGAAAGTTGTCGAACCTGCCGCGCGCAAAGCCGGTATCA
>JBAZPE010000002.1:0-16853 GCA_041648375.1 Burkholderiaceae bacterium
TTTGGTGTAGCGCATGGCGGTTTGCGCAGCGGTGATCAGGCTGAGCACATCGCCACCGTCGCCAGGATAGATCGCCACCCCCAGACTTGCCGTCATCAGAATCTGACGATCCGGCACCTGCACCGGCAGTCGGGTCATGGCCAGCATTCTTCTGCACACGTGTGCCGCATCGTCAGGCGAGTTCACTGCTGCAATGGCGACGAACTCATCGCCACTGAGCCGAGCCAGGCAATCGGCTGCCCGCAGGCCGCTGCGCAGTCTTGCGCAAAGCGTCGCCAGCAAGGCATCACCGGTATGGTGACCATAGTCGTCATTGATGGTCTTCAAACCATCGAGATCGATGAAGATGACCGCGAAGTGACCGTGTTCCAGCCGCGCCGTCTCGATGGCGGCATTCAATTGAGCCGTCAGATGCGCACGATTGGGCAGATTGGTCAGGGGATCGAGCTGTGACACGCGCGCCAGTTCGACCTCGGCGCGCTGCAACGACGACGCCAGCGTCTCTACCTGCCGGATGGCTTGCCGGCCGCGCACGATGCTTTTCAGGCACATTGCCGCAAGCACCAGCCCTACGAGTAGAAACAGAATGGACAAATCGTCGCTCAGTGAGAGTAGTCCGGAATGGATGGACCCCGGGTAGAGGTGATCGATAATGATGAACCTCGGGTGGAGGTGATCGATAATTTAAAAGAATATTCGATGCGAGTCCCGTGAATTCGCTTTATTTCTTTATATTTCATAGCTTTAGTCGACAGAGTGAAAGAAAGTACACAAAGGTCGTGCAGTGGCTCGGCCTGTCGTAGCTTTTGTGATGAGGCATATGTGGCTTGTCTTAATACGTCCTGCGTGAGCACAGCCACCACGCAAAGAGATGACCCGCGCGTCACAGCGACCCATATTCATGGTGTCTGCCCTGTGTTATTTTCTTGTATGGGAAATTTATTTCACACACAAGAATAATTGAAGGCGTGAGGCGACCTATGGATTTTCGATTCAGTGACGATCAACTGGCCATGCGTGAGGCCATTCTCAAGACCTGCAGTCGTTTCGACGACGATTACTGGGCCGCGCGCGACCGCGATGGCGCGTTTCCGCACGAATTGCACCAGGCGCTAGCGCAGGCAGGCTGGCTGGGCATCGCCATGGACCCGGAGTATGGCGGATCGGGACTCGGCATGACCGAAGCCGCGTTGATGATGCAAACCATCAGCGCCACCGGCGCAGGCTTGTCTGGCGCATCGGCGGTGCACATGAACATCTTTGGTCTGAACCCGGTGCAGGTATTCGGTTCTTCAGCGCAAAAGCAGCGATTTCTGCCCCCGCTGATCGAGGGACGCGAAAAAGCGTGCTTTGCCGTCACCGAGCCCGATGCGGGGCTGGACACCACACGCCTGAGCACGCGAGCCGTTCGGCAAGGCGATCACTACGTGGTCACGGGCCGCAAGATCTGGATATCGACGGCGCAGGTGGCCGATCGCATGCTGCTCATCGCGCGCACTACGCCGCTTGCCGAGGTCTCCAAACCCACCGAGGGCTTGAGCCTGTTCTATACCGCATTGGACCGCAGCAAGGTCGACGTGCAGGAAATCGAGAAAATGGGTCGTAAAGCCGTCGATTCCAACATGTTGTTCATCGATGGTCTGCATGTGCCTGTCGAAGATCGCATAGGTGAAGAAGGCAAGGGCTTCTCCTACCTTCTGCACGGTCTGAACCCAGAGCGCATTCTGATCGCGGCCGAGGCTGTCGGTCTGGGCCAGGCGGCCTTGCAACGGGCCACGCAATATGCAAAAGAGCGCGTGGTTTTCGGCCGCCCCATCGGCATGAATCAGGGCATTCAGCATCCGCTGGCGCAAGCCTGGATGCAGCTGGAAGCCGCCAACCTGATGGTGTTCAAGGCGGCCTCCCTGTACGATGCAGGCGAGAACTGTGGCGCCGAGGCCAACGCGGCCAAGTACCTGGCTGCCGAGGCCTGCAATCAGGCCTGCCAGACGGCGATCGCCACCCTGGGCGGAATGGGCTATGCCAAGGAATACCATGTCGAGCGCTACCTGCGCGAATCGTGGATTCCTCGCCTGGCGCCGGTCAGCCCACAGTTGATCATGTGCTATATCGCGGAGAAAGTACTGGGCCTGCCCAAGTCGTACTGAGATGGAAGTAAAACTCGTTGCTCGAACACTGGACGTCTTCGAAATCTTTGCCAGGCAAGGACGTCCCCTGTCGCTGACCGAACTCGCACGCGAGCTCGATGCCGCACCGTCCAGCACGCTGGCGCTGGTGCGCACCCTCATCACGCGTGGATATCTGTACGAACCCAGCCGTCGTGGCGCGTATTACCCGACGAAGAAGATGCACGTGTCATCGACGCGCATCGATGATGCCGACCCCGTGCTCGAGTGCTTTCGCCCGCACTTGTCTGCGCTGCGCGACGTGTGTCGCGAGACGGTCGTGCTGGGGCAGCGGCTGGGCGAGCGGGTGATCTATCTGGATGTCGTGGCGTCGCCGCAAGCCATTCGATACATCGCCGAACCGGGTGACACCCGCGCGCTGTACACCAATTCCATCGGTCGTGCCTTGTTTGCCGCCTTGCCCGACAGCCAGCAGCGTGAGCTCTGTGATGATCCCGCCATCCTGCAGCAGGCGCAGATCTCTGCCAGTCGGGGCTGGGGCGAGAACGTCGGTGACAGCGTGCCCGATCTTGCCGCCCTGGCGGTATCCATACAGGCTGCTGGCGGCTGGTATGGCGTGTCTATCGCCGGCCCCATCGGGCGCATGCAATCTTGCTGGGACGCGCACGTCCAGGCCCTGCAGCGCACGCGGGCCGATCTGCAGCAGGCGTTTGCCTTACTATAGGGGCAGCTTTTTCCTGGCGGCGCCTTCGTTTGTCCGCCACGCCGGCTGGGCCTGCATGCGTGCATGCGGCCCCCGGTCCACCCCTATTGGTTAATGATGTACATGCTGCGACGATCCATGTTTGCCGGCGCTGCAGGTTTGTTTGTTTACGCGCCTGCTAACGCTCAGTCCGCCGACGCGGTCACCCTCGATCCCGTCATCGTCACGGGCACCCGTGCAAGCGTCGCCAGTTTCAATGTGCCCATGTCGGTCGACAGCATCTCGGCTGACCAGATATCGAACGGGCAGTTGGGCGTCAATGCGTCCGAAGCACTCTCGCGCGTGCCGGGGCTCGTGATTCAGAATCGTCAGAACTACGCCCAGGATCTGCAGATTTCCTCGCGCGGATTCGGTGCGCGTTCAGCCTTTGGCGTGCGCGGTATCAAGCTGATTGCCGATGGCATTCCAGCCAGCACCCCCGATGGTCAGGGGCAGGCGGCGTCGTTCAACCTCGATGTCGCTGATCGCTTCGAAGTGCTGCGCGGACCCATGGCAACCGTGTACGGCAGCAACGCCGGTGGCGTGATCCAAATGTTCACCCGTGATGGGCAGGGCAAGCCCCGTGTGACCGCAGAAGTGCTGGGAGGAAGCTACGGCACGCGCAAATATCGTCTGGGCACGGAAGGCGAGGTCAATGGTGTGGGCTTTGTCGTGGATGCTTCGCGCTTTGATACTGATGGTTATCGGGATCACAGCGCGGCCAGGCGCGATCAGACCTTTGCCAAGATCACCACTGCGCCTGACGATGACAGCACCTTGTCCATCGTCTACAACGGCCTGCGTCAGAAGAACACGCAGGATCCGCTGGGGGTGACCTGGCAGAGCTGGCGGGATAATCCCAAGGCGGTGGCCGACGTCGCAGAAACCTTCAATACTCGCAAGAGCATCAACAATCAGCAGGCGGGCATCAATTACGAGCGCCGACTCGGCACGGCCTCGTTGCAGGCCAATGTCTATGCCGGTCAACGGGATGTCCGCCAGTATCTGGCCATTCCCGTGGCTGTTCAGCAGCGCAGTTCGACCCATGCCGGCGGGGTGGTGGATTTTTCCCGCAGCTTCTACGGCGGTGGGGTGCGTTTGCTGCAGCCGGTACTGGCGGCGCCAGGCGATCTCGAATTGATCGTGGGGCTGGATGCCGACCGCAGTCGGGACGATCGCAGGGGCTACGAGAATTTCGTGGGAGACACGTTGGGCGTGCGCGGGCGTGAACGACGCAACGAGATCGACACGGCCACCAGTGTGGACCCTTATGTGCAGGCGAACTGGGCGCTGGGCGACTGGACCCTGCAGGCGGGCTTGCGCTACAACACCGTCAAGATCGATGTCGATGACCGCTATCTGGCCAACGGCGACGACAGTGGTTCGGATCGGTATTCACGCGCCACGCCCGCACTGGGCGTGATGTACGCCATCAATCCCGACCTGCATGTGTATGGCAGTGCGGGAACGGGCTTCGAGACGCCCACGCAAGGCGAACTGGCCTATTCGGCACAGGGCGCAGGCTTCAACACCGGTTTGCGTCCGTCACGCAGTGAGCAGATCGAGGCTGGCATCAAGGCACGCCCCTGGTCGGATACGCGTGTGAACCTGGCTGTCTATCAAGTGCGCACCAAGGATGAAATCGTCATCAATGGCAATACGGGCGGTCGCGCAACTTATCAAAATGCGGCGCGCACACTGCGTCGCGGCGTCGAACTCGGTATCGAGAGCGAGCTGACGCGCACGTTGACCGCAAATGTGGCCGTGTCACACCTGCGGGCCGTGTACGACTCGTCGGTCGCGGACGGCACAAGCAACATTTCGCGCGGTAATCGACTGCCGGGTGTGCCGGCAACCACCCTGTATGGTGAGCTCGCCTACACCCCGTTCAACTGGCTCAGCACGGCTGTGGAAGGCATGTATCGCAGCAAAGTCCAGGTGGAAGACAGCAACGATGCGCGTGCCGCGCCGGGATACGCCGTGGTGAACCTGCGCGCCCGCTTCACACAGGATTATGGTCCCTGGAAACTGCAGCAACTCGTGCGGCTGGAAAACGTGTTCGACAAAAAATATATCGGCTCGGTCATCGTGGGTGATGTCAACGTCCGATACTACGAACCGGCGCCGGGGCGTGGCTGGTATGCCGGCATGAGCGCGCAGTACACGTTCTGACTGGTGTTCGCCTTACATCACAGATAGGGTGATGCCAGCCATATCAGCTTGTTGCGCAATCGTTTGACGAAGGGCAACTTGTACAGCGAGCCCAGCGTCACACGCCGGGCGTCGGCGATCAGTGCGTCCATCCGTGCGCCCAGCACCTGGGCCAGATCCCGATCATAGATTTCCGAATCCAGCTCGAAATTCAGGCGCAAGCTGCGTGGGTCCAGGTTGGACGAACCGATGTAGGACCAGGCATCATCAACCGTCATCAGCTTGGAGTGATCGAAGGCGCCGCGGCTGCGCCAGACCCGACAACCCGTGCGAATGACCTGGTCTAGCTGCGCGGTCATCGCATAATCGACCAGACGCAGATTGTTTGCGCCGGGCAGCACGATGTCCACCTTCACGCCACGCCGCGCGGCAGTGGCCAGTGCGCCGATCAGCGCCTGGTCGGGCAGGAAGTAGGGGGACTGGATGCGCACATGGTGCTGCGCCACAGCCAGTGCACCCAGCAGCATTTTGTGCGTACTGCCGATGTAGCGGTCCGGGCCGGTCAGCACGCAGCGCACCGGCACATCGCCTGGTGCGTGCCTGAGTTCCGGATCAAACCACCGCTCGCTGGACAACGACTCTTTCGTCGTGAAATCCCAGTCATGCGCGAACACCGACATCAATTGCTGAACGACCGGGCCCTCGAAGCGAAAGTGGGTATCGCGGCTGGCGGGCTTGGTCGTTTCAGTGAAGGCCTCTCGAATATTCATTCCGCCACTGAAGCCGACTTTGCCGTCGACCACCAGAACCTTCCGGTGGCTGCGCAGGTTGGCATAGGGCATGCGCCACACCAGCCAAGGCGAGGCATTGAAGCGAGCTGTAGGTACACGTGCACGATGCAGCATCGACACGATAGGTGGCAGCGAGTAGTTGGCGCCCACGGCATCGATCAGCACACGTACGTCCACGCCCCGGCGTTGTGCTTCGATCAATGCGGTTGCAATTTTTCGTCCAACGGGATCGTTATCAAAAATGTAGCTTTGCAGTGCGATTGTCTGCTGAGCGTGGCTGATGGCCTCCAGCATGGCGGCATATGTTTGCGTGCCGCCATCGAGCAAGGTCACCTGATTGCCACCGGTGACGCTGAAGCACCCCACCCGGTCGCCCAGGATGCGCAACGAGGCGAACTGAGGCCCGCTGTGCGCCACGACATCCACGCCTGAACCATCGTATCGTTGACCATGCTGCAGCATGGCGCCTTCGCGCTTGAGGCTGCGACGAGTCGGTCGCATTCGATTGATGCCGGCCACCAGATAGAACAGGGCACCGAACAGCGGCGAGAACAGCACGATGCCCACCCAACCGATCGCCGCGCGCACATCATGCTTTGTCATGGCGGCATGGATCGCGGCCGCCGTGCTGGCCGCAAGGCTCACGACAAAGAAGATGTGTGGCCAGTAGTTGGCCAAAATCGCTTTCAGATCTTGCATGCGTTTTTTGGGTAACGAGGGCTGGCGCAGCGTGCGCGGAGCCCTAGGATAGCAAGCGAGGCGGCGCTGGCCTATGCAGGGGAGGTCGTGACTTGCAGGCCCCGTTTTTTATGCTATAGTCTCGCTTCTTCGCAGGTCAGCGGTGGCTGTAGCTCAGTTGGTAGAGCCCTGGATTGTGATTCCAGTTGTCGTGGGTTCGAGCCCCATCAGCCACCCCACTAGTTTGTGAAGTAAATCAGGCGCTTAGACGAAAGTCTCAGCGCCTTTTTTTTGTCCGCCTCCGTTAGCGCTTGATCGGAAACGCAACGGGTTCAGCCGTGCCTTCCTGCACTTGCGTCTGCGAAGGAATAACGACGGGAGCGGGTGGGGGTTTCTGCGGGGCAGGCGCGCCACAGGCTGCCAGCGTAAGGGTGAGCATCATCAGCATTGCTTTCGTCATCGTTCATCCTTTATTGCGCAACATCGCGTCGGTTGTAGCCTGATTCTCTCCCTGATCTTCATGGATGACAACGATCAATACATTTGGTCAACTGTCGGCCTTGCCCGTGGCGCAGGCACAGAGCGGCTAAACTGACTGCTTGTCGATCAACACCCAAGGCCGTCGCCGTGACATTTTTCAAGAAGCTCGACCCCTTTATGCTGATCGCGCTGTTTCCGTTCGGGCTGTTCCTGGCCTTTGCGACGCTGACGGTGGTGACGCGCGATACGGTCTATCTTTACCTGGCCGTTCCTTTGTTCATCACGGCGGCAGCCTTTGGCATCATGGGCTTCTTTCGCCGATCGCCGGGGGAATAGGGCGATGATCGCGGTCGGGCTGAAGCTGCGGTATGGCACGACGCTGGTCGCGGCCATGTTGGGTGTCACCATCATGGTCAGTGCTGCTGCCTCGGAGGTCTCGGCTGGCGACTGGGCGGCCAAGGTGCAGCGCTGGCGGGCGGTGAGCGATCGCGATGGTATGCGCATCGATGTCGGTGCCGTTCCGGCTTCACGCGAAGGCGACATGGCGCGAGGGGTGCTGCGCATGCAATATACGCAACCGCAACGCACCTTCGACAGAAACATCGAGTATGACCGCATGGATGGCGGTCTGGAACTGAACTGCGTGCAGCCCGCCTACCGCCCGTTGACCGGTCGTGCCTATCTGCGGGATGTGTTGGTGCAAGAGGTGGTGGGCAGCCCGGCTGACGCGGCGTCACCTGCACCGCAAGGTGGCCAGGCAATGGAGATGATCGTCGAGGCGTGCGGGCAGTAATGCGTCAGTGATCAGTGCACGCGGCGCGCAAGCGCTTCTTCAGTGGTTCATGCTGGCGGCGCCACGTGCTTGAGCATCCAGAGCATGAACTGCGCCAGGCGCCGCATCACTGATCGTCCATCAACTCCGCCTGTCCCTGCGCGCCTGCTTCACGCAGGAAGTCCCAGGTCGCCCGCATCCGAGAAATGTCCTGGATTTCTATCGGCATGGACATCCAGAACGTTCGGGTCAGTTTGACGGTGCCGGGTAGAACCGCCTGCAGCCTTGTGTCTTGTCTGGCCAGAAACAGCGGCAAAATCGCCAGCCCCATGCCGGCCACCGCGGCTTCGTGTTGAGCCAGCACACTGGTGCTGCGCAGGACGATTTGCTCGGGCAGGCAAAGGTCGGACAGATACTGCAATTCCTTGCTGAACAGCAGGTCATCGATATAGCTGATGAATGCGTGTTTGGCGAGGTCGTCCGTGGTGCGAATGGAGGCGTGCTTGGCCAGATAGGCGGGCGAACCGTATAGCCCAAGTGCGTAATCGGTCAAGCGAACGCTGCGGTAGGGGCCGCGGGCAGGGCGCTCCAGCGTGATGACGATATCGGCTTCGCGCCGCGATAGATTGACGATTCGGGGCACCGCCAGAAGATCTATGCGCAGCCGGGGGTGTTTTGCCGTCAGCTGGGCCAGCAGCGGCGTCAGCACGCGCGTGCCATACCCCTCCGTGGCGCCCAGTCGCACCACCCCGACGATCTGGCCATCGGTGCCCAGGATGTCGCGCTCTATGCCCAGAAACGAGGATTCGATCTGCTCGGCATGTTCCAGCAGGCTGCGCCCGCTGTCTGTCAGCGCATACACACCGGCATCACGCACGAATAGCGGCGTGGCCAGGTCCTTTTCCAGGGTCTGGATGCGTCTGGATACCGTGGTCTGATTCACGCCCAGGCGTGCAGCAGCCGACGCTAAGGCGCCGCAGCGTGATAGCTCCAGAAAGAAGCGGACCTGATCCCAGTCCATCTTCATGGCGGTCTCCTGTTAAATAAAGGGCGGGAACACCGCTTTGAAGGGGCATGCCGACACACAATCGGGTTGTCTGCGGGTCGATTATCGCGTCCATGCAGCCTAAGCGCGACACCCAAACGAGAAGGGCAAGCCGACCAGGCGGTTTTTGACTAAAATGCCTGCTTGTCCCGGCTCGCACCGATCTGTCATTCGCGATGAAGGGTTCGGTTCAGTATTAGCTCGCCAGGATCCAGAATGCACCAGTCCCCGTCGGACGAAATTGTAAGCACTGCAGTGCGCATCTCGGCCGAGCGGTTGAAACGCCAGCAAGAGCTCGCTGCCGAGTTCGGATTTTCCGCTATCCGCATGCACAACTTCCTCCTGGTTCTCGACCAGGCATGTGAGGTCGTGTGCCGGGGGTTGGGTACGAATTTCGCCAAAGTGCTGCGATATTCCGCTGAAGAAAACAATTTTCTGCTCATCGCCGGGCGAGGCTTCGATGCGCAAGATATCGGTGTATTGCGCTTGGGCGCCGATAACGCGAGCCCAGCCGGCTACGCCTACGCCAATAGTTGCCCGGTCGTGTCGAATCATCTGGGCACTGAAGAACGGTTTCGCACGCCCAAACTGCTGGCCGACAAAGGCATCGAGCGCGCCATCAATGTGGTGATCCGCGGCGTGCCGGTCCCCTTCGGCGTGCTGGAATGCGATTCGCCCGACGGCGACGACTTTACCGAGATCGACATCGTCTTCATGGAGGCGATCGCCAATGTGATCGCGTTCGCCAACGCCAGGATCGCCCGCGAGCGTGAGGCCGGCGGCCATGATCAGTTCTCCGCCAACATTCTGGATGCCAGCCCGGACTGCATCAACGTGTTGTCCGAAACAGGCGAAATCCTGTTCATGAACAAACACGGCATGCGTTTGATGGATATCGACACCTTTTCCGAGGTCAAGGGTCAGCATTGGCCTGATATGTGGGGCGACGCGGGTCGCGAGTCGGCCATGCAGGCGGTCGAGCGTGCAGCGCAGGGCGAGTCCACGCGCTTCGAGGGCTGGTGTCCTACCGCCAAGGGCAATATGCGATGGTGGGATGTGTCAGTCGCGCCGCTTGAGGACGCCGGCAAGGGAGACGCGCGGATTGTGCTGGTGGCCCGGGACGTGACCGAACGCCACGAGCAGGAAGAAAGTCTGGCGCGCATTGTCTCCGAACAGGAAACACGCCTGGATCATTCCGAATTCATGGTGCAGGAAGTGCACCACCGCGTGAGCAACAGCCTGCACCTGGTGCATACACTGCTCGAACTGCAGAGTTCGCTGGCGAACGAGTCACTGGTCAAAAGTCATTTGCAGGAAGCCGCTGCACGCGTGATGACAGTGGGCTCGGTGCATAAGCGCCTTTATCAGCAGCCCGGGCAAGCGGAGGCGGATGCCAGCCAGTATCTGAAAGCTTTGCTCGCTGAGCTTCACGACTCATTTTCCAGTCGTGAGATCGCACGCGCCATTCATTTTCATGGTGAGGGTGTCAGCGTGTCCTCGACGCGTTTGACGGCGCTGGGGCTGGTGGCTGCTGAGCTGGTGACCAACGCCATCAAGTACGGTCATGGCGACATCACGGTGTGGCTGGCCCGGCAGGCAGACTACCTGAAGTTGACGGTGGATGATCAGGGCCCAGGCTTTCCGGACACTTTCCCCACGCCGCAGGGCACAGGATTGGGTATGCGGCTGGTGCGCATGTATACCCGCGGTTGCACGGACCCGGTCAGCGTCGACCGGTCGGTGCCGTTCAGTCGTATCGTGGTGACCTTACCCACAAAATGAATGTGCCCGCTGCTAGGCGGGCACAATTGGCGTCATTGCAAAGCGATGGGGCGCTTTTAGTGTTCAGGTGCCAGCCCCACGGCGTGCCGTCGATCAAGAATGTCACGAACCGTCTCGCCGAGTTTGGCAAGTGAAAATGGCTTGACCAGCAGGGAGGTGCCAGGCGCCAGTTCAACGCCGCGCTCGAACTCGCTGGCATAACCCGTAATAAACAGAATGGGAAGGTCGGGCCGAATCTGGCGTACCTTGTCCGCCAGTTCCAGACCACTCATGCCAGGCATGCGAATGTCGGTAATCAGCAAATCAACTGCCGAGCCTGCCTGGATGCGCGCGTAGGCGTCTTTGCCCTCAACCGCCGACTGGGCGTCACAGCCCAGGTCAAGCAGGACTTCCATGACCAGATCTAGCACTGACGATTCGTCGTCCACCGCCATGACGGCAGGGCGGTAATCGGAAAAGGGGGGAATGTCGGAGGATTGGCTAAATTGCATGTGTTGCCGGCTGTCTCACGCATCGGACGGATAAGGCGGCGATGTGTTTCGCCGCCTTCCGACGTCAGGGAGACCTTACCAGCAATTTCCGTACCGCGGCGCACAAAGCGACTCGACGGCATGAACGGCGCTTTCGCGAAAACGCGCGCGCAGACCGCCTCTGTCGGGTGAGTCAGCGGTATAGATGACGGTGCCGGTGATGGGCGCATCGAAAATGACGACGCTTTTGACGGCCGTACCATCTGAAAGTTTGAGGTGAACAATGTCGCCTACGCGGATGGGTCCATCCAGTGCTTGGTGTCGATCGCGCTCGATCAACTCGTGGTTTTGTAAGGTTTTCATTTTTTCCTTGGTATCTAAGCGCCTGGTGGCCAAGGTCAACCGCGCGCAACACGTGCCGAAACTCGGCAGGTCGCAGGGCGAACCAGATCACAGCAAGCTGTTTGTCGCTATACCGGCTAATACAGAAAAAACGCGTGCGAGCTTTCGCTGCGGCTGGGTCGTGCCGCTAAACGTAAATGCAGAGTTTCGACTTGCTTTGCCAGTGTGTTGCGCCCTGGTCAACCCCTGACTGGCAGGTGTGTGTTGGCCGGGACGTCGTCGCTTTATTAGACTAGTTTGAGCGACGATTGTGACGACAGTATGTCTGTCTTTTTGTCACAGAGCACAAGCAGTATGCCGCAATTGCAGTCAATAGGCAAGCATCTTCTGTTATTGCCTGGATACCGGCATAGGTATTGCTAGGCAAGGGGCGTGGCGGCGTGTTGCCGTCGGCAGTGCAAGGAGACCCTCATGACCAACAATGTTTCTCATCCATCCGCTAATCCCGGTGCAAACGATCAGAACAAGACCAAGCCCGATCCCAAGGATCTTCCCAAGGCCGAGTCGGGCGCGCACGAGAAAGACGCCAATGAGTCGATCAAGAGTCGCAGCGCCGATCCCGGGCAAAGCAGCTACGGCGGGTTTGCGAATGAAGACACGCGACGCCAGGCGCAGGATCTGGACGGCGAGGGCAAGAAAAAGTAGTTCATATTTTTGCGCATGACGTTCTGAAAATGGGGTGGCTGAATGCCACCCCATTTTTTCGAATCGATGACCGCGCGGGGACACGCTCTCAGCGGCTGAGTGCGGCAGCCGCACGGCGCCCGCTGTAGATCACGATAGCGGCAACCGCGTTGAGCAGGGCAGCGAAGCCCAGTGCGGCGTCGTAGCGACCCATCTGCTCGAATATCGCGCCATAGATCGTCGGACCGGTTGCCGCGCAAAGCTGTATGGCGGTGGCGGCCACGCCATAGATCGGTCCGAACGCCGCGGCGCCGAACTCGCGCCGGATCGTAATGGGACCCATCGTGGTGATGTTGCCCAGGGTGAGCCCATAGAGCAGGCTGCCGGCGACCATGGCCCAGGGCGTTGCGACGATCGCCATCATGCCCAGACTGATCGCCGACACCAGCAGCAAGCCCACCGAATACACACGTACATTGAGCCCGTCGGAAAATCTTGCCAGCAGTATGCGACCCAGGAACGCGGTAATACCAGTGCCCATGACCGTGGCTGCAGCGGCAGCGGCGCCCATGGCGGGCACCAGCATGGAGACGTGATGCGTCAGAAAACCGATCTGCACGCATTGCGCCAGTCCGAATGCGAGGGCGGCGCTCCATAGCGCCCAAGTCCGCATGGCCTGTTTGCGGGTCCAGGGCGCGGTGGTGGGTAAGGCAGAGGTGCCCGAAGGCGCAACGCCGTCCGGCCAGAGCCCGAGATCGCTCGGCGCTTTGCGCAGCACCCCCCAGGCGAGAGGCAGGATGATGGCGAGGATAAGCGCAGCGGCCAGCGTCATGGTGGTCGTGCGGCCCACCTGTGCCATGCCGAACAGCAGGACAGGCACGGCCAGCATGCCGCCCAGACTCGCGCCGAGCATCGCACTGGACACCGCGCGCCCTTGATGCTTTTCGAACCAGGGTGCCAGGGTCGTCGATATGGCGGTGGTGGACAGACAGGACCATCCCATGCCCAGCAGCAGAAAGCCGACGTACGCTTGCCACAGGCTTTGAAGGCTGCCGATGATGGCCACGCCGCCAGCCAGGCACAGTGCGCCGCATCCCATGACCTTGCGCGGGCCGTGCGTGCCGATGGCTTGACCTACGGCGATCTGGGCGCAGGCGCTACAGAAAAAACTCAGTGAAATGGCCGACGACAGTGCGGCGATCGAGATGCCGGTGGCCTGGTGCGTGGCATGCAGATAGACGCTGGTGCCGAACAGTCCAAAGCCCCACGAGAGCACCGCAATCGCCATGCAGGCGTGGACAATGCGCCAGCCATAGAATGTGGTGCGAGCCCGCATGGTGTCATCAGCGCGCGGCAGTCACGTCCTGCGTTTTCGGTACGCACTTGAAGCGTGTGATCGCTTCCTTGGGCTTCAGACCCGTTGCCTTGTTTGAGGTGATCACCGGGTCGATCATTTTCTTGTTCAGCGTCTCGCAGTAGGCGTCGGCACTTTCCAGGGTGCGATTCTTGATTTCTACCCAGCTCAGCGGCTTGAGGCCGGCGTAGTACCCGACTTCATAGGTATCGGCCGAGACGGACCTGACCTGGCCATCCTGCGTGGCACAGGCCGCGATCAGGCCAAGAAGGGGCAGAGCGGACCACAGTCGAGCGTTCATAAGTATTGAGTTTTCCGGAATTCGGCGACAGTGCCCGAGATTCTAAGCCAATGGGCTCTGCGCGGTCCGTTTAATCCTTATCCCTCGGGCCGCAAGCGCGAAAAACCACGGCTTTCGAACCCGTACGGATATTCAGTGGCGTAGAAGGGCAGTTCAGCGCTACCATCGAAGGCTAATGTGTCGTGTGCTGCGTTGCGACATGGATCTATCGAACTACCGTGCACAACTCGAAACGGTGCGCGGGCTTTATGATCGGGAGTGCGGCAGTGCATCAGAACAATACGGTATACAAGGGGTATCTCCTCACTGCGCGAGTCGAGCGTGAGAGCGAAGGAGACGACACGGGAAGTCCGCGGTTCACGGCATCGGTCATGGTGGCACCTGCCGACATGATTCAACGTTACGGCGAACCTTATCCTGTACCGACCTTCGCCAAGGGCGACTTTGCCGGCAGCCCGCGCGACGCCGTGCACTCCGCCATCAGCCATGGCTTCGATATCGTCGATGCCATTCAGGGCACGTTCGCAGGCCCCTAGTGCTCGCGCATCGCCGGTGTTAGGATGATGCGCATGGCTCAAATATTCACCCTGCACCCGGAAAATCCCCAGCCGCGCTTTCTCAGGCAGGCGGCCAATTTGCTCACTGGCGGGCGTTTGCTGGCACTGCCGACTGATTCCAGCTATGCCGTCGTGGCGCCGCTGGACGATAAGGACGCGGCAGCTGCCTTGCGGCGGTTGAGGGGGCTGGATGATCGTCATCATCTCACTTTGCTGTGTCGCGACCTCACCGAGATTGCGCATTTCGCCAAAGTGGACAATCGCCAATACCGGTTAATCAAGTCGGCTACGCCCGGGCCCTGGACCTTCATTCTCGAAGCGACCAAGGAAGTGCCCCGGCGGGTCTCCCACCCCTCGCGCCGCACGATCGGCATTCGCGTGCCCAACCACCCTGTCACACTCGCATTGCTCGAGGCGGTGGGCGCGCCCCTGATGTCGACCACCCTCATTCCTGCGGGTGAAACCGACGCACTGAATGACGCCGAGGATATCGAGGCCCAGTTCGGCAATATGCTGGTGGCTATTCTCGATGCCGGCGCCTGCCCGCGTACCCCCACCACCGTGATCGACCTGGTGGAAGATCCGCCCGTGGTGATCCGCGTGGGCGGTGGCGATCCCGCGCTGTTGGGCCTGGTCTGAAGCATCGTCACCGGCAGTCAGGTCAATTCTGCCGCATGCCCGTACAATCGCGGCCATGAACGATCTGATTCAAACCATCACGGTCCTGGCATTGCCGGTCATTTTTGCCATCACGCTGCATGAGGCCGCGCACGGCTACGTCGCGCGCATGCTGGGCGACCCCACGGCCTGGCAGCTCGGGCGCGTGACCTTGAACCCCCTAAAGCATATCGATCCCATCGGTACCATTGCGGTGCCGCTTGGCATTTTGATCATGGCCAAGCTGGTCGGCGCGCCGCCGCTGCTGTTCGGGTGGGCGAAACCTGTTCCAGTTGATTTCGGTCGGTTGCGCAAACCCAAGCGCGACATGCTCTGGGTGGCGCTGGCAGGGCCCGCCACCAACCTGCTCATGGCTATTCTTTGGGCGCTGACACTGCGATTTTCGATGGAGGACCAGGATTCGTTCTGGTTCCGCATGGCGCTGGCCGGGGTGCAGATCAATCTGGTGCTGATGGCGTTGAATCTTTTCCCGCTGCCGCCGCTGGATGGGGGCCGTATTGCATTTAGTTTGCTGCCACATCGACTGGCCTGGCAATACGCGCGAATCGAGCCTTACGGCATGATGATCGTTCTGCTGTTGCTGGTGTCCGGCGTGTTGTGGAAATTGCTCGCGCCGCTGCTCTATCTTGGTCAGTCGGTGGTGATGTGGTTTGTCTAGTCACGCCGCTTTTTTCGTAATAACGGTAAACTGCTGGGTTTAATCCGTTCATTTGTCTGGCCAGGGCTATGCCTGCCGGACTCTGGAGTGTTCAGTCATGGCATCTGCTGCATCACCTGCAGGCGTCACGTTCCACGGCAGCATGGTTGCCTTGGTCACGCCCATGCGTCCCGACGGGGCGCTCGATATCCCTGCGTATCGCAAGCTTATCGACTGGCATGTCGAGCAAGGCACCGACGCGCTGGTTGTCGTAGGCACCACGGGCGAGTCGCCCACCGTGTCCATGGACGAACACGCGGAGCTCATCCGCATTGCGGTCGAACATGCTGGCGGACGGATTCCCGTGATCGCCGGCGTGGGGGGCAACTCCACGGCCGAGGCCATCGAGCTCTCGCATGCGGCGCGCAAGGTTGGCGCGCATGCCGGTCTGACGGTCGTGCCCTATTACAACCGTCCGTCCCAGGAAGGGATGTACCAGCATTTCCGCACCATCGCGCAAGCGGTCGATCTGCCCTTCATTCTCTATAACGTGCCAGGCAGGACTGTGGCCGATCTGAGTCTGGAGACGACGCTGCGTCTGGCCCAGATCCCCAATATCATGGGGATCAAGGATGCCACCGGCGATATCGGCCGAGGCGCGCTGCTGCTGCGTGAGAAGCCGGCAGATTTCGAAGTCTACAGCGGTGATGATCCCACCGCAGCAGCCCTGATGCTCCTTGGCGCCCGAGGCAATATTTCGGTCACAGCCAACGTCGCGCCTCGTCTGATGCGTGACCTCTGTGAAGCGGCTCTGGCCATGGACGTGCCCAGAGTTCGTGAACTAAATGCCAAGTTGGCCCGTCTGAACAAGGCCCTGTTTCTTGAGGGTAATCCGGTCCCGGTGAAATGGGCGCTGGGACAGATGGGCAAAACGGAAGTCGGTTATCGGCTGCCGTTGGTAGAGTTGGGCGAAGCGCACCACGCAACCGTGCGTGCGGCGCTCGACGACGCGGGCCTGCTTTAATTGCAGCGCGCGCGCTTTCCATACATCGTGAGGATGCGTATGAACAATCGTCATGCCGGCGTATCGGCATTGATGGCCATGCTGATGCTGGCCGGTTGCAGTAACGTGAACCAGTTTCTGGGTCGCGAAGAGTCGATCGATTACAAAAGCACGACGCCTCGCGGCGATCCGCTCAGTATTCCTCCAGATTTGACGCAAGCTTCCAATGATCCGCGATATCGTGCACCCACCTCGGGCTC
>JBAZPE010000003.1:0-16758 GCA_041648375.1 Burkholderiaceae bacterium
AGCAGCAGATGGATCTCTTGCTGAATTATGGCGAGAACATCAAACAATACGCGCATCTGCACGAATACTTTCGTCGCTACCAACCCCCAACTCTCGCCATTTGGGGCAAGAACGACCCCTTCTTCACACCACCCGGTGCGCAAGCGTTCAAGCGTGACAACCCGAACGCCGAGGTTCGCTTTCTGGACACGGGACATCTGGCAACAGAGACGCATGGAGACGAGATTGCCACGGCAATGGCGCAATTCCTGGATCGCCACCTCACACGCTGATTACTTGGGTGGCGTCCAATAGGGTGTCCAGGTCAGGCCGTCTTTCGATCGATATTGCGGCCGACCTGTGCAGCATCCGCCCGCACCCATGGCCTGGCGTCCGATGAAGGCTATGGCATAGCCTTTTTCCACTTCCAGCGATTGACTGACGCACGAGGTGGGCAGCAGATACGGTTCCCCCTCCAGCACCAGCGTCCACTTCACGTTATCCCCTTCTGCGCGATCGACCTTGTAGACCTTGCAGTCATAAACGAGCAGGTGGATGGGCTTGCCCGCCAGTGTGCCCTTGAACTGAAGATTCGGCGGGGAGTCCAGCGTCGCGATGGTTTCGGCCGTCAGCCTGGACCCGGCGGGCGGCTGCGGCAACGAACTGTCGCAAGCCGACAGCGCCGCTGCCAGTGCCACGACCAGCGTGAGACGGGACATAGCGGCTAAACGCGTGTGCAGACGGATATTGCTGGTAGTGACGCGCATGTGCAGCTCCGGCGTTGTGGCAGGAAGGTAGTCTAGCGGGCAAGGGCGCCCGCGCTTTAAAGAGTCTCTCTGATCAAGCCAAAAAAGTCACGCTAACTTCACATCGATAAGATTGAAACGAAAAATGAGATTCTGACTTCTCAAAATCGAACGGTGCGAGTGGGGACGCCGCAAGGCTGACGGATGAGCACACCCACCGCGCGACGCTCCTGAATCAACCCTCACTGCGCCGTCTTGATACCCGCATCGCTGATCAGCCGTGCCCACTTTTTCTGCTCGGCATCGATGTACTGACGTGCGGCATCCGGTGATCCACCGATGGCGTTACTGCCTTCAGCGGTAAACATCGCAATGGTGGCGGGATCCTCCAGTACCTTCTGCACGGCACTGTTGATCTGCTGCACGATCTCGCGTGGTGTGCCTGCAGGGGCGACCAGTGCTTTCCAATCCACCGCTTCGAAACCCGGGAAACCGGACTCGGCCACCGTGGGCACGTCGGGCAGAATGGGTAAGCGCTGGCTGGCACTGACAGCCAGTGGCCGAAGAATGTTGCCCTTGAGCATTTCCTGGGCCGCCTGCGGTGTGGCAAACATGTAGTCGGTGTTGTCGCCGAGCAGGTCATTCAATGCGGGTGCCGCCCCCCGATAGGGCACGTTCAAGACCTGGAATTTGGCCTGATAGGCCAACAGCTCGCCCGCCATATGACCCACGGTTCCCGAACCTGCCAACGCCTGTTTGATCGCACCTGGGTGAGCTCTCGCTTCGTCGACGAGGTCCTTCAATGTCTGCCATCGGGATGTTGCCTTGACCACCAGTACGACAGAAAGCGATGCAATCAGCGACACCGGTTCGAATGCACTCTCCGCATCAAAAGGCATGGTGGGCAGTAGCGCAGGATTGATGGCCAGATTCGCCGTTTGCCCCAGAGCAAGCATGAGCCCATCCGGCTTGGCCTTCGCCACCAGATCCATCCCGATATTGCCGCCTGCGCCTGGGCGGTTTTCCACCACGACAGACCATCCTGCCAGAGCCGTCACCCTCGCTGCAATGGCGCGCGCGACGGAATCGGTCCCACCACCAGGGGTATAGGGAACAATCAATCGAATCGGTCGTCCGTCAGGAAACGGCTGCGCGGCGTGCAGGTGCAGCGGGGCCACGGCGGCGCAGACCGCGGCGCACAGAAACGATCGTCTACTTAGGGTGGTCATCTTGCTTGTCTCCTTGTGTTATTCGTTTTGACTTCAATGCCGCAAGCGCCTCGTCGCTGTATCCCACCGACCGCAAGACAGCCTCGGTATGCTGGCCGACCTGTGGCGGCTGCAGCCGAATAGGTGGCTGCACGCCGCCCATCGTGAAGGGGGCTAACGGCACCTTCGATTGCCGCCCATCCAGCAGTGTGATGGGCGCGAGCCCGCCTGTGGCGAGCAAGTGGGGATCGTCGAACAGTTGCTCCGGGCGGGTGATCAGGGCACACGGCAAGCCCTCACGCTCGAACTGCTCTGCCAGGTCTGCCGCTGAAAACGAGGCCAGATGCGAGCGCAGTTGCGGTATTAACCACTCACGCGCCCGTACGCGATCGTTGTTCGTTTTCAGACGCGGGTCGGCAAAGGACGACTGCAGATCGAAGCTGCGGCAAAAGATCTCCCACTGCTTGTCACTGACCACAGCCAGGAAAATCTGTTCGCCATCCTTCACCGTGAACACATCGTAGATGGCCCATGCAGAGATACGGCTGGGCATCGGCGCAACCGGTTTACCCGTGACGGCATGCTGCATCATGTGCTGTCCGACCAGGAACACATTGTTTTCAAACAGCGAAGCCTTGACCTCGGTGCCCTCGCCGGTGATGGCACGCTGCGCCAGTGCAGCCATGGCCCCGATCGCGCCGAACATGCCGCCCATGATGTCGTTCACGCTGGTGCCGGCACGCAATGGATCACCGGTGCGGCCCGTCATGTAGGCCAGCCCGCCCATCATTTGCACGACTTCGTCCAACGCCGTCCGATGATCGTAAGGACCTGGCAGAAAGCCCTTGTGGCTGACATAGATGATGCGCGGGTTGCGTTTCTTAACGCTTGCATAGTCCAACCCGAGCTTCTCCATCACGCCGGACTTGAAGTTCTCGCTCATGATGTCGGCCGACTCGATCAGCCGCAATGCGGCCTCGATGCCTTCAGGCGTCTTCAGATCAAGCACAACGCTTTTCTTGTTGCGGTTGAACATGGGAAAGAATCCCGCGCCCGACCCCAAAAGATTGCGCGTCGTATCACCGCCCGGCGGCTCGACCTTGATCACCTCCGCCCCCAGATCGGCCAGGATCAACCCGCAGGTCGGGCCCATGACCATGTGGGTGAATTCGATCACACGAATGCCCTCGTATGGCAGGGGAGACACTTGGCTATTACTCATAGCGTGGCAAATCCTTTTGGCAGACCGGCATCAGGGGTCATGCCATACAGTGGCTCACCGGGCAGGCCGGCTTGCAGCGGACCGCGGGCGGCAACGAGTTTGTCGAGATCGACACCCGTGCGAATGCCCATGGCCTCGAACATGAAAACGAGGTCTTCCGTCACCACATTGCCTGACGCGCCGGGCGCATACGGGCACCCGCCAAGCCCGCCTAATGAGGAATCGAACGTGCGCACGCCCTCCTCCCAGGCGGCCAGACAGTTGGCCAGACCAAGCCCGCGCGTGTTGTGCATGTGGGCTGCGCCCGCATGCTCGCCCAATTCCTGGCGCAAGCGCCGAAACAGGCGTCGCACCTGCGCCGGATTGGCATAGCCCACCGTATCCGACAGACCCGATTCGTCAGCCCCTGCGGCCACGCACAGGGTCGCCAGCCGGATGACCTCATCTTCGTCCACCCGCCCCTGCAACGTGCAGCCGAACGCCGTGGAGATACCTGCCTCGAGCTTGACCTGGGGCGCCACCTCGTCGCGCAGCCTTGCAATGGCGCGAACCTGCTCCACCATTTCCTCGGGGGATTTGCGCACGTTTGCCAGCGAATGCATGCGGCTGGCCGACACCGGCATGGTGAGCTTGTGGACCCCTGCGCGCAGTGCCGCCTGTGCCCCATGGATGTTGGGCACCAGCGCCATGACAGTCAGGTCGGGATAACGCGTGGCGTATTGCACGACCTCGGCAGCATCAGCCATCTGGGGGAGCAACTTTGCAGGCACAAAGGAAGCGACTTCGATTTCGCGGATGCCGGCGTCCACGAGCGCATCGATCCAACGAAACTTGTCCTGGGTCGGCATGGTGGCGGCGACGGATTGCAATCCATCTCGGGGACCCACTTCACTGATCAACACGTCGCACTGACTCTCTTTACTGCTGGACATCACGCCTCCGAAGTTCTATCTTATGGAACTGGGTTCTTATAGATAGAATTTAAAGAGTTTTATGCAGTGCTGTCAATGGCACGGTGCAGTGCCGCCAATGTCTCGAGTCGGGTTGCCGCCGCTGCAGTCTGGCTCAACGAACGCCTTGCGTTCTAAAGGATAGAATATGACGCCATGTGAACCGCCTGTGGGCAACAGCCGCTATGCCGCGTAAACCTCGAACAGAATCGGTTGCCGATGCCCATGGCGCGCCTGGCGGTGTGGCGGCGGTCGATCGGGCGACCAGCCTGATGGCGGCCTTTACGGCTACGGACACCACACTCTCGCTGACCGAGCTTGCCGCGCGCACACGCATGTACAAAAGTACGGTGTTGCGCATGCTGGCATCACTCGAGCATGCGCAATGGATTCAGCGCCTGGACGATGGACGCTACGGCCTGGGCTCGGAAATCGCACGCCTGGCCAGCATTCATGGGGCGTCCTTCTCGCTCGAGCGTATGGTCATGCCCGTCCTGAAAGACGTGGTCGCCAAGACGGGAGAAAGCGTGGCCTATCACGTGCGCCAGGGTGACGCCCGGCTGTGTTTGTATCGCGTCGATTCGCCCCACCCGGTGCGCGATCACATTCGAGCGGGAGACTTGCTGCCACTTCAGCGTGGCACCGGCGGACGGGTGCTCACCGCCTTTGACGAGGTGCTGGGCAAGGCGTCTGGGCCCGATAGCGCGCTGTATGAACAGATTCGCCGCGATGGCTACTTTGCGGCCATTGGCGATCGTCTGCAGGAGGTCGCGGGAATTTCCGTGCCCGTGTTTTCCGCGAGTGGTGACATTGCTGCGGCCATCACGTTGACGGTGCCCCTGCATCGGCATGACCCTGCGCACCTGGCCGTCGTGCAGGAGGCCGCGCGACGATTGACGGGAAGGGTCGACCTCGCAGGGCGGCAAGGTCAGGGCAAGTGATCCTGCCCAAAGGGAACTGACCGACTCATTAGCTCGGTCGTCGTGACACCTGCCACAGCGTCTGAAAAAACGTGCGGTTCAAGGATGCGCATTCCTGACTTTCGATGACCATGGCATGGTTCGATGTCCATCAATCATCCGACGGCAGGACCCAGCGCCGCCTCGCCAGGCGGCGGGGCAACGCCAGACGTCATCCGCTCGCGGAGCAACTGCAAAAACTCATCCGCCAGCGCCATTGGTACTGCGCCCTCCGATCGGAGAAAGGCATATTGCGACTGCAATTCGCCTTGCAGTCGCATTTGCATCACACGTGAATCGTTGGCTGGCGTGGGTGTCCACGCCGAAACGAGGCCGATGCCTGCCCCCTCTGCCACCAGCGCGTACACCAGAGGCGAAGTGGGCGTTTCGGCCACGACATCAGCCGCAATCCCAAGACGATTGAAGGCATCATCAATCTGATAGCGCAGATAACTCTGCAGTGAAGGCAGCACCAGCCGTTCACCTTCAAGGTCAGCCAGCGCCAGGTTTTTCTGATCGGCAAGCCTATGCCCTGCGGGCAACACGGCCACGATCGGCGCAGCGGGCAAGCTATGGGCGACGATGCCCGCTTTCGACATAGGGAGTTCGACAATACCAATGTCGAACTGCCGGGTTGCAACGAGCTCCGCGATCTGGGTGGAAGGGAGGGTCTGTACGAAGATGCGGACCTGAGGACGCGTGGCAAGGAACGCCGCGATGACCGAAGGAATGAGCCACTGCCCCAGGGCGGGCAATGTGGCGATGCGCAACGCACCGGCACGATGGTGGCGGATGTCGTAGGCCACCTGGTTAATGCGATCGATGCCGATGTAGAGGTGCTCGACTTCACGATAAAGGGCCTCTGCCTCAGAGGTCGGCACCAAACGTCGTCCCTTGCGAAGGAACAATGCGTAGCCCAGTCGCATTTCCAGCAGAGCGATCGTCCTACTCACGCCCGGCTGCGTCACGTTCAGGATATTCGCGGCACCGATCACGCTGCCGCAAATCATCACGGCGCGAAAGGCCTCGATATGACGCAAATTCAATTCAACTTTCATACATACCTCAAAGGCATAAGCAGCAGCGAAATCATCAATTTTCGCAGCTGAGCATCGTCCTTACTATGAATCAAGCAACGGATGCCTTCCTTATACAAGGCCAGACGCCAGATTAACGCACGCCAAAGACGTATGCCTAAAAGTAATATATCGATATCAAAAAAATCTACAAATACTGACGGCGTCGCCGAGCAGTTGGGGCGTTACGTCTACGACCTTGATGCAACCAAGCTGGACTCGGACACCTGCGAAACCGTGATGCGCTGTCTGCTCGATGTCATGATCAGCGCTGCGGCAGCTCGCTTTCAGCCAGGCGTGCTTGCCGCCGACCATGCCGCACGTGCGATCTGCTCGTCAGGGAGTGCTCAACTCTGGTTCACTGACCGCACTGTTGGCCCTCTCGGGGCAGTACTGGCCAACAGTACGGCAGCGGCCGCACTGGATCTGGACGACGGCTACCGAGGCGCTCGCGGTCACCCCGGTGCAGCCGTTATTCCAGCCGCCGTAGCTGCGCTTGCGCTCGATGGCACCCAGTCCGTAAAACAATTCATCGCCGCCATCGTGGCTGGCTATGAAGTGGGGATCAGACTGGCGATGGCCCGTCATGGCTATGCGCCATCCGGTGCCTGGTCAGGCTACTGCGTTGTGGCCGCCGCAGGAAAGTTGCTGGGCGCAGGTGCTGACGTCATCGCGCAGGCGCTCGGCATCGTCGCCCAGACCGGGCCAGCGTTGCCTGCGTTGGCAGGCATTGTGGGGTCCGATGTGAAAGAGGGAATTGGTGCCGGCGCGACTGCGGGGTGGACGGCACTGCATCTTGCCATGGCTGGCTTTACAGGCCCCTGCTCGATTTTCCAAGATGCGACCCTATTCGATGCGCGCATTGCGCTTGACGGACTGGGCGATTCCCCGCTGATCAATGGCACTTACTTCAAGCCCTACGGATGTTGCCGCCACATCCATGCGCCGCTCGACGCTCTGCGGCAGCTCATCACCGAAAACGGGTTGAAGGCTGAGGACATCCAGCGGATCGACGTGCACACGTACCATGCCACCTTCAATCTATCCAATCTCCCACGACCCGCCACGCTCGTACAGGCGCAATACAGCGTGCCCTATTGCATGGCACTAAGTGCAAAGTACGGCGAGAGCGCACTCCTGCCGCTGGATGTCAGGCATTTTTCTGACACTGACGTAATCAGTCTGGCAAAGCGCACGCATGTGTTGCATGACCCCAGCATCGAACCACTCTTTCCACAACGTTCGCCCGCGCGAGTCACGGTGATTCTTGAGGACGATCGACAACTTTGCTCACCGATTACCGATGCAAGAGGCGATCCGACCCATCCGCTCACCTGGCCTGAACTGGAGAGCAAACTGATGACCGCAACACGCGACACGCTGGCCGCGGAACATCAACAAGGAATACTTGAAGGCATCGCGGGGCTGCGTGCCGACAGCTGGGAAGCTTTTCTTTCCAGCCTGGCCAAGCCCGCAAACGTTTACAACAGCGACATCAGGGGAACTGAATGACACTCGCATCCAAGCCGACTTTACGCACCATTCTGACCGCAACACTGTGCCTGTGCACCGCACTGCCTGCGTTAACAACTGCTGCCGAGAACTTTCCGAGCAAGCCGATAAGGCTGATCATCCCCGCACCGCCGGGAGGCGGCACGGACGGCATGGCTCGACTGACGGGAAACGCCTTGAGCCAATCGGTCGGCTGGACACTGATACCCGAAAATCGGGCAGGCGCTGGCGGGAACATTGGCTTTGACAACACATTCAAATCTGCTGCCGACGGACACACCGTCGCGATGGGTGAGTCGAGCAATATGGTGGTCAACCAGTACCTCTTTCGGCACCTCCCGTTCGATATAGAAAAAGATATGCAACCGCTCGCGCTGGTGGCGCGTGTACCGCTGGTGCTCATCGTATCTACAGACGGCAAATACGCGGCGCCGCAGGCACTGGTTGCCGCCAGCAAAAAGCGCTCACTCTCCTTCGCATCGTCGGGCAACGGCACACTCGCCCACCTGGTAGGCGAGCTCTGGAAGACCAAAGCCGGCATGGACATGGTGCACATTCCCTACAAGGGTGCCGCACCCGCGCTGACCGACCTTATCGGTGGCCAGGTCGACCTGTTCTTCGCATCCGTGCCCGTCGCGTTGCCGATGATCCAGGCAGGAAAGGTGCGGGCGCTCGCGGTGACCGCACCCGAGCGCGTTGCCGTTCTCAAGGATGTGCCGACAATGGCCGAAATCGGCTACCCCGACATGGAGGCGAGCGTGGTGTTCGGCCTGGTAGGACCCGCGGGCATTCCTGATGATGTTGTCAACCGCATCAATACAGAGGTCAACAAAGCCCTCGCGCAACCCGATGCGGTGAAGCAGCTGACCGCAATGGGAGTCGAGCGAGCACCCGGCGCTTCCGGCGGCGATGCCAGTTCGTTCGGAGACGTTCTTCAGGCTGAACGTGCGAAGTGGGGACCCGTCGTCAAGGCATCTGGCGCGAAGGTCGACTAGCTCGTTACGGCGCGTCGCATCACGTGATGCGACGCGCCTTTCACCACCATCAGACTTGATGAAGGGATGGTACTGCCATGACACTGACTCATCTTTTTTGCTCCATGACGCAAAAGCCACGCTACGCCATCCTGGCATGTATCCTCGGTGCGGGTACGGCCACGATGCACGCTCAGGCCGCAGGGGCAGTCACGGCCGACGTGGTCGTGAATATGAGCCTGACCGAGCTTCGCACCGCGCTTGATAACGGAACCCTTACATCGGAAAAGCTGGTTTCCATCTATTTGGCGCGCATCAATACCGTTGACCGCGGACCAGATGGCCTGCGAGCGGTGCTCGCCGTCAATGAGCAGGCCCTGGCTCAGGCACAAGCATGGGATGCCGAGCACGCCCGAACCAGGGACAAGGCGCGCCATGCCCCACTGTCAGGCATTCCGTTTCTTGCCAAAGACAACTTCGATGCCGTTGGCATGGCCAATACTGGCGGTTCCCTGGCATTACGCAACTCGATCCCATCGAGTAACGCCTTCGTTGTGCAACGACTGTTGAATCAGGGCGCCATCCTGCTGGGCAAAACCAACCTGTCCGAACTTGCTGCATCCTACGGTAGATACGGCTATAGCTCTGTGGGCGGACAAACCTTGAATCCCTTCAACCCCTTGCGCACTGCTGACGGCTCGAGCAGTGGCTCTGCGACGGCAGTGGCAGCGAAGCTGGCGCCTTTTGCCCTAGGCACGGATACGACAGGTTCCATTCGCTCACCTGCCAGCGTGACGGGGACCGTGGGCATGCGTACGACCATGGGACTGGTCAGCCGCTCCGGCATCATCCCTATGTCGCTGACAGCCGATGCTGCAGGCGCCATCACGCGAACGGTGGCAGACCAGGCCATCGTGCTCGATGCCATCCAGGCAGAAGACAAGAGCGATGTGTCAACGGTAGGCATTGCACGTCCCTTGGTATCGCTGACTGGTGGGCTGGCGAGCGCGACACTCCATGGCAAGAGGATAGCTGTCGTCGACAATTTCGATGGTGCAAACGCAGAGGTGGACGCGATTAAAAAACGGGCTGTCGACGCCATGGCGCGTGCGGGCGCGACGATCGCCCACATTCGACTGCCAGCGGTCTACGAAACCTTGCAACCCAAAGTGTTGGGTCCGATCGGCTTGGCCGAGTTCACTCCACAGTTCGAGACCTACCTGAATGGACTGGCGGCTGATCAGCCCAAGACGTTAAGAACATTCATCGACCGAGTCGGTGCATTGACAGAAAATGGGAGCCAAATCATCAACCCCGGTCGCTACAAGGGTCTACTGGAAAATCTGGACACCCGCAGCACTGATTCACCCGCCTACATCAAGCTACTCACGCTGACATTGCCGTCGTTGCGGGAGGAATTGTCCGGCCTGATGAGCCAGGGCAAGTATGACGCCCTGTTCTTCCCCACCATGGGATGCACGGCGCCTGTGGTTCCAGGCAAGGCCGATTCCAGCTTTGTTTGCAACGCTTACGCTTATGCCGCCGCAAAGATCTCGCCAGCGACCGGATTCCCGGAGATCACCGTGAACGGTGGACGTGCGATGGGCAATCTTCCGGTTGGCATGTCGATGCTCGGCGCGGCGGGAAGCGACGCCAACCTGCTGGCGATCGCCGCAGCCTTCGAGCGGCTTCAAGACAAATAGCCGCTACTGCTTGTGCTCCCGAATTTCGTCCTTCAAGTCCTTCGCGAATGCCTCAGCCAATCTGAGTCGTGCACCTGGGTAGGGAAAAATGATTGCGGAGCGCGAGGTGAGGTCTTCTCGCACGGGACGCACCACCACCTTGGGGCTGGCAAACGATTCCGCGGCCCAGTGCGACACCAGCGTGATCCCGACGCCTGCCGCAGCATGCGCACAAGCGATGAGCGAATGCGGGGTTTCAAGCACCACGTGCGGTGCCACCCCGAGCCGAGAGAACGCATCATCGATTTGATAGCGCAGAAAGCTGTGCTGAGACAGCAGAATCATCCGCTCTCCCGCGAGGTCACCAACCGAGATACGCTTTTTGCTCGCCAACCTGTGGTTTGCCGGAATCACAGCGACAGAGCGTGCAGGCTCCAGAGGCTCGATCGAGATGGCTGGACGCGCCATCGGGAGCTCGATAAGACCCACGTCGAATTGCCGCGTCGCAATCAGATCGACGACCTGACGCGACGGGAGGCTTTCCACGACAACCGTCACGTCCGGGCGCGAGGCCAGGAAGCGCGAGATGGCACGCGGCAAAAGAGATTGCGAAAGCGATGGCAGGCTGGCAATACGCAACTCGCCCGCGCGCATGAACTTGATGTCATGCGCGACCTGCGCCAATCGATCAAGGCTGCCGTAGATCGGCTCGGCTTCGCGATAGAAAGCAAGTCCTTCAGGCGTTGCCACAAGCTTGCGACCACGCCGCTCAAAGAGCTTATAGCCAATGCGTGATTCAAGCATGCTGACGGCACGGCTTACTACCGGCTGCGTCACGTTCATGTGGCGCGCCGCCGCCACCACCGTACCCGTGCGCATGACGGAGTAGAAGGCTTCGACCTGCCGAAGATTCAATGTCGGTTTCATATATAGCATTTGAGCATAACGTGGATCGATCTATCGAATTGTCTGTCATGCAAGGCAGGCATACGATTCATCCATACCACCTCACAACCGAACCCGGATGGACCCGATAATGACAACGATCCGATCTGTGCCGTGCACCACTGTTCCATCATCCGCTTCCATTCTGCGTGACATGGGCACCCACCTAAAGAAATCTGCGCGCGCCCTGGTGGGATTGGGCCTGAGTACGTTGCTCTGTGCTGCGGCGACGGCGCAAACGGCAAGCAGCGATGACGCAAAAGGGTATCCGGACCGTCCCATCAAACTGGTTGTCGGTTTTCCCCCGGGCGGGTCGTCGGATGCAACGGCTCGCATGCTTGGTGCTGCGCTGACCGATAAACTCGGCCAGCAGGTCGTTGTCGAAAACCGACCTGGCGCCAACAGCATCGTCGCCACGCAATATGTCCGTGGTCAACCCGCTGATGGTTACACCCTGTTCTCCGTCTCGTCATCGTTCGCCATCAATCCATCGCTGCAGAAGCTCAACTACGACATTTATAAAGATTTCACGCCGGTCGCACTGCTTGGCACCATTCCATTGTGGGTGGTCACTCCGATGGACGTGCCCGCGAAATCTGTGAGCGAACTGATGGCGCTGGCCAAAAGCAGGAACGGCGAACTGCCCTACGCCAGCTATGGGTCAGGCAGCGCCGGGCATCTGGCATCCGAACTGCTGCTGTCCATGACCGGCGCCAACATGATCCATGTCCCTTACAAAGGAACTGGGCCGGGGTTAATCGATGTGATGGGTGGGCGGGTGACGATGATGATGCCTACGGTCGCATCGTCTCTCAATCTGGTCAAGGAAGGCAAATTGCGTGCACTTGCGGTGTCGAGTTCGAAGCGCGTCTCTGCCGCGCCCGATGTGCCGACAGTGGCTGAATCCGTTCCCGGCTTTGAGCTGGTGGCGTGGGAGACTATCCAGGTCCCGGCAGGTACACCCCCGGCAATCGTGAACAAATTGAATGCCACCATCCGGGAAATCGTTGCCAACCCAACCTTCAGCAAACGCCTGGTCGAAATCGGTATCGAGCCCGACACCAAGATGAGCCCGGCAGATGTCGCAGCATTCGTGCGCACCGAAGCCGAAAAATTCAGCACGGTAGTGCGCGAGCGCGGGATCAAGGCTGACTGACCATGACACCACAGGATTCGATCGACACCCTGGTCATCGGAGGCGGTATCGTCGGTGCCTCCATTGCGTACGGCCTGGCACGCGCGGGTGGCTCGGTCTGTGTGCTGGACGGGGCAGACGACGCGTTGCGCGCGTCGCGTGGCAATTTCGGGCTGGTGTGGGTGCAGAACAAGGGACTGGGACGTTCTGGCTACGCACGTTGGACGATGCATGCCGCCAGGGAATGGCACACGCTCGCTACGGAGCTTGAACAACTCACGGGCGTGGACGTCGAGCTGCAGCAGCCCGGTGGCCTGACGATGAGCTTCGACGAAAAAACGCTACAGGCATCCAGCGACAAGCTCACTGCACTGGGCAGAGAGCTCGGCATCAACTATCCCTACGAAGTGCTGGATGCCGATCGTCTGCGCCTGCTGACACCCGAGATAGGGCCCGACGTCGTGGGAGCGATCTACTGTCCCCTCGACGGTCATGTCAGCCCCTTACGCACCCTGCGGGCGCTGGTGGATGGATTTCAACAGTTGGGCGGCAGAAGAGTTGGCGGCGTGCATGTCGAGCGAATCGAGTACCGAGGCGGCGAGTTCATCGTGCACACAGCGACACAGGCGTTTCGTGCAGGGCGCGTCGTCCTTGCGGCCGGACTGGCGAACCGGGAGCTTGCCCCGCAGGTCGGCTTGTCCGCGGAAGTGCGTCCGGTGCGGGGCCAGATTCTGGTGACCGAACGCATGGAATCTTTTTTGAAGTACCCCTGCCACTACGTACGCCAGACAGGTGAAGGCGTGGTGCAGATCGGTGATTCGAAAGAGGACGTGGGACTGGACGATGGCACCACTATGGAACAGCTATCGCGGATCGCCGCAAGAGCCGTACGGTGCTTTCCCATGCTAGCCCATGCGAAGGTGGTGCGCAGTTGGGGCGCGTTGCGCGTCATGACGCCCGATGGCTATCCCATCTACGAGGCCTCAGCCGAGTGCCCAGGGGCCTTCGTCGTGACCTGTCACAGCGGCATCACGCTGGCCCCGGCCCATGCGGGCGCGCTGGTGGAGTGGATGCGAACAGGCACAACGCCTACAGATATTCAAGGTTTCAAAGCGGAGCGTTTTGATGTTCAAGACCATTGATCTTCCCGCCGCCGAGCGGCAGCCCGCGTTCAACATTCTGGTTGATGGGCGCCCCGTGCGCGCCCAGGCCGGTCAGACCGTGGCGATGGCCCTGCTCGGGTCGGATGTCGTTCCTTTTCGTCGCACGGCAGTGTCGGGAGCGCCTCGCGCGCCGCTGTGCCTGATGGGCGTGTGTTTCGAATGCCTGGTCGAGGTGGATGGCGCGCAGAACGTACAGTCCTGCCTGGTCACGGCAACCGAAGGCATGCAGGTACGTCTGCCAACGGGTGCGCGTCGACTGGGAGGAGCATCATGAGTACAGGGCAGTACACGCGTCCACCCAGCCTTTCAGCGCAGCAGGCTGAGAGGCTGAACGATACAGACAAGACCGGTCACGGTTACACACACGATCTGATCATCGTAGGATCCGGGCCAGCAGGGATGTCAGCTGCAATCACGGCGGTTGACGCTGGAATGCGGGTCGTGGTGCTGGACGAACAGCCGCGAGCAGGTGGCCAGATCTATCGCAACGTCGCAACCGTTTCCCCTCGCCTGCGCAGGCTGCTGGGGCCAGACTACCGCCGTGGCGGGGGTCTGGTTGAGGCGTTTACGGCATCCGTGGCAGATGTCCGCCACGGTGCCACGGTGTGGGACATCAGTCCTGACATGACGGTGATGGTCCAGCAGAACGATCGCTCGTTTCGACTTCGAGCCCCCCAGTTAATTGTTGCCAGCGGAGCCATGGAGCGACCCTCACCCATACCTGGGTGGACCTTGCCCGGCGTATTGAATGCCGGGGCCGCGCAGATCGCACTGAAATCATCTGCCCAGATTCCGGATGGACGCGTGGTGCTGGTGGGTGACGGGCCGCTGCTCTTGCTGGTTGCCTGCCAGCTTCTTGAGGCGGGCGCCCACGTGGCTGCCATCGTGCAGACATCCCCTGCATCGAATCGTCGCCACGCCTTGCGGCACGGGGTCGCAGCGCTCGGGTCGCCTTCGCTTCTAGCCAAGGGCGTTCGAATGCTTGTGCAACTTCGACGTGCCGGTGTCCCATTTTTCAGGCATGCAACGCAAGTGCGCTTCGACGGCGCCGAAAACATCGGTGATCCGCAGTCATCCGGCTCCCGGGTCAAGACCGTGTCCTTCACTTCGCATGGAGACACTCACCGTCTGTCTGCAGACATTGTTCTCCTGCATCATGGCGTTGTTCCGAATACCCAGATCTCCCGTCTGATGCGCGTGGAGCACACCTGGAGCGTTGCGCAGCAGGCCTGGCATCCCGTTGTCGACGCCTGGGGTGAAACATCACTTCCAGGCTTTCGCATGGCGGGAGACGGTGCCAGCATTGGTGGCGCCCTTGCCGCACAGGCCAGCGGTGCCATTGCCGCCGTCGGTGCCGCGGCGGCGCTAAAAAAACTCACCCAGAAACAGGCTGACGAACGTGCCGAGCCATGGCGCCGCAGCATCGCCCGACACAAACGAATACGCCCATTTCTGGACGCGCTGTACCGCCCGCCCGAATGGTTGACTCAGTGCCCCGACGAGACCATCGTCTGTCGATGCGAGGAGGTGACGGCGGGACGCATTCGCGAGATGGCCCGCTTGGGCTGCGAAGGGTCCAACCAGACAAAGTTCTTTAGCCGCTGTGGCATGGGTCCCTGTCAGGGCAGGATGTGTGGGATCAGCGTCACTCAGATACTGGCTGCATCGCTGGGTCGGCCCCCTGCGGAAGTGGGCGCGTATCGCATACGCGCCCCCCTTAAACCAATCAGCCTTGCGTCAATTGCCGCATTGAATGAGGATTGATCGACACTACCCCCACTTCATCTCGCCCTTCGCCACTTTGGCGCCAATCTGCAATGCGACAGGCATTGCGGCGTTGGGATAGCGCTTTGTCATGGCGGCAACCAGCGCTGCACTATCGGCAGCCTGCGCAAGCTCCTGCTCGAACGCAATCAGATAATCGCGGGTATAGCGAATCGCTGATGCGTCGGTCGAGCCTCCCGGCGCAAGATGCCCGGCAATCACGACAGCCGGCTTGCGCGTCAACATGGCGTCCAGATCCTCGATCCACGCTTTGCGTGCGGCCGCGCTGGGGGTGTCCGCTGTCCACACATGGGTGCCCGAGAACACCTGCACGCCGCCAAAGACAGCGTGCAGCGACGGCACCCAGAGATAGCGACGGTTGGCCGAGGCTTTCGCATCGATGATCTCGATGGCGTGACCTTCGAGCGTCAACTGCTTGCCATCGAAAGCCTGAGGCATCACGATGTCGGCCAACGTCTGCGGACCATTTGTCTTGAGCTGGGGCCCCCAGGTGGCGAGTTTCTTCTCGACGTTCGCCTTGATGGCATGGATCGTGGCTGAAGCCGCCACCACACGCGCTTCGGGAAAGGCCGCCTTGATGGGTGCCAGGCTGAAGTAATAATCCGGATCGCTATGGCTGATATAGATCGTGGTGAGCGTCTTGCCACTTGCCTGGATGGCCTGCGCCAGGGCCTCACCATCCGACAAGGTGAACCCGGCATCGATCAACAGCGCCTCACGCTGCCCAGCGATCAGGATCGGGGCGCGGAAAAAGCCCTGCTCGCCAGCGGGAAAGTGCTTCCACGCAAGCGGAGCCGACGCCGCTTGCGCGGTCAAGCCAGCGGGAAGGACGGAGGCCGCAGCGATGGCCACAGCCGCTTTGATCAGTTGTCTTCTGGATTGCATGATGATGTCCGTGTCGAAATGTCTATGCCTGCATCGTATGCATTCTCGATTGAATGTTAAATACATACGTGATAAACAAACCGTATGCTTAAAACCTACAATCATGACGCGTCCGGGCACCATGACCTGGACAGCCTGCGGCGCCTGGCCTATTTCGCTGCGGTCGTCGAGACCGGGTCATTTACTGCGGCCGCCGACCGGTTGGGCATCACCAAAGCGGTCGTCAGCCAGCAGGTCGCAAAGCTGGAAGCGTCGTTCAAAACGTCGCTACTGGTTCGCACCACCCGCAAGGTGCAACCCACCGAAGTGGGGCGCGCATTCTATCTGCGTTGCGCAACGATTCTGCGTGAAGCGTCTGATGCGTTCGGTGACCTGGCCGAGACATCGACCGCGCCCTCTGGCCTGCTGCGGTTGACCGCGCCATTCGACTACGGGGTCGGCGTGGTGGTCCCGGCGATCGCCGCGTTCACGAAACGCTATCCTGCGTGCAAGGTAGATGCCATTCTGAGTGATCGGACGTTGGACATCATGGCCGAT
>JBAZPE010000004.1:0-16413 GCA_041648375.1 Burkholderiaceae bacterium
TGCATAGCACGACATGGCCACCAGATCAGTCAGGGCCAGCGTGGCCGCCATGGCGGCATACTGCGGCACGAGCGCGAGGGCAGGATCGACGAACTGCGGCACCACGGCCAGCAGGAACACTGTGCCTTTCGGGTTGCTCGCGTTGATCAGAAAGCCACGGGTGATCAGCACGCGCGGGGTGTCGCGCTGGCCGTCGTTCTTGTCCACGGCAACCGGGGTGGCGTCGGTGCGAAACTGGCGCACACCCAGATAGATCAGATAGGCCACGCCGAGATACTTGACCACGGCGAACGCGGTTTCCGAGGTGGCCAGCAGCGCACCCAAGCCCAGGCCGACAACGATGAACTGGAAGATGATGCCCATGATCAGGCCCAGCGTATTCCAGTAGGTGCGGACAAAACCGTATTTCAACCCGCAGGACATGGCCGAGATGGCACCCGCCCCGGGAGAGAAGGAGATGGCCCACGAGGCCAGAAAAAACGTCAACCAGGTGGAAAGCGTCATGCTCGAACTCGCGTTGAAAACCAGGGCTTGTGTGTCGGATGCCTATTTTGACAGCAATGCGCCACGACGCGGTGCACTACCTTCGGGGCGCGCACCAGCCGGGCGGGGCGCACGTGGTGCCTGCGCTGCGTTGCCGCTGCCATGACCGGCATGGCGTGCATCGCCACCTTCACGCGGGGCACGCGCGGGTGCCGCGCCATCGCGACCGCCTGCCGAGCGTGCTGGCGCGCTGCGGCCTTCGGCCGGCCTGCGGTTGCCACCGGTGCCCGTTCCTGCGGCTGCCGGGCGGGCGCCGCTGCGGGGTGCGCTGCTGCGGTTGTTGCCGCCGCTGCGCCCATTGCCGCCCGAACGCTCGCCACCATGGCGGCGCTGTTCGCTGCGGGCCTCACGCGGGTCCACGTCCACGACGCCGCCCACCGGAGGCGTCCAGTCTTTCACGGGAACCCGTTCGATTTCGCGGTTGATCAGGCGCTCGATGGCCTTGAGCAACTTCATTTCGGTGGGATCGACCAGCGAGACCGCTGCGCCGCTCGAACCCGCCCGTCCCGTGCGTCCGATACGGTGCACGTAATCTTCCGGCACGTTGGGCAATTCGAAGTTCACCACTTGGGGCAATTGATCGATGTCCAGGCCACGCGCGGCGATATCGGTTGCCACCAGCACCGCGACATTGCCTTCCTTGAAGCCCGCCAGCGCGCGCGTACGTGCCGCCTGGCTCTTGTTGCCGTGAATGGCGGCCGCGCTCAACCCGTCTTTGACCAGCTTTTCGGCCAGACGATTGGCGCCATGCTTGGTGCGGGTGAACACCAGCACCTGATACCAGCCGCTCTCACGGATGATGTGGCTGATCAGATCGCGCTTGTGGCTCTGTTCGACCAGATGCACGGTCTGATGCACCAGCTCGGATGCGGTATTGCGGCGCGCGACCGACACTTCGCCCGGATTGTTCAGCACGCCCTTGGCCAGCGTGCGGATTTCGTCGGAGAACGTGGCCGAGAACAGCAGGTTCTGACGCTGGCGTGGCAGCAGCGCGAGCACCTTGCGAATGTCGCGGATAAAGCCCATATCGAGCATGCGATCGGCTTCGTCCAGCACCAGAATTTCGACGCCCGACAGATCGACCGTGCGCTGACCGGCGTGGTCCAGCAGGCGACCCGGTGTGGCCACCAGGATATCGAGGTTCTTGCGCAGTGCGCCGATCTGGGGGTTGATGTTCACCCCACCGAACATGACCATGGAGGACAGGCCGGCATATTTGCCGTAGGTCTGCACCGATTCCTGGATCTGGGCGGCCAGCTCACGCGTGGGGGTCAGAATCAGGCAGCGCGGACGTCCCACTTTGCGCACTTCGGGCTTTTTGGCCAGCAGCATGTGCAGAATGGGCAATGTGAAACCCGCGGTCTTGCCGGTACCGGTCTGCGCGGCGGCCAGCAGATCGCCGCCCTTGAGCACCTGGGGAATGGCTTGCGCCTGAATGGGCGTAGGCGTGGTGTAGCCGGTTTCGGCAATCGCACGCATGATGGGTTCTGCCAGACCGAGGTCGGCGAATTGAATAGGGGTAGTCAAGAACTGCTCCAGCAACCGGCCTGCTGCTTGGGGACCAAGCAACTCCAATCGAGGGCGGGTGCGCTAGGAGGTTAGATCTGTGCGGTGCGAGTTGCACTGCACAAAGGGCGCGTTGAAAACGTGCCGCGATGCACACGGATTGGTACAGCGTGCGCAGCTAGTGTAACTCAGCGGCGCAGGGGCACTGAATCGAGGGTGTGTGCGGTAACGTATTGCACCAATTAAGGGCGCTTGGTTGTAACAGCGCTGCTGCATCGCAACTTATAATCCGCCGCAGAAACTGGAGAGGACTAAGTCATGAATAAAGCAGCAGGCACCGTTGTCGCCATCGTGGTCGTCGCAGGTGTAGCCTGGGCCGGCGCGTCCTGGTACACAGGCACCCGTGTCGAAGCCGAGATCGTCAAATCCATCGACAAAGCCAATGCGCAAATGCTGGCTGTGGCACCTGAATGGAAGGGCAAGCTCAGTCTGGCCTCATTCGAAAAAGGCGTGTTCTCATCCAACGCCCGCTACACGCTGACATTCCCCGAGATGACCCCTGGCGCGGCTGAGCCTGCGGCACCTGGCGCGCCCGCTGCGCCCGCCGTGGCACCGGTCATGCAAGAGGTCATCATTGCCGATCACATCGAGCACGGCCCCTTCCCCATGTCGCGCATTGCCTCCGGCGGCTTGACCCCCGTGATGGCCACCAGCAACTTCACGCTCGAACGCAGTGCGGCGGTGGAACAGTGGTTTGCGCACACCAACGGCGCGGCCCCCCTGTCTGGTCACGCCAGCCTGGGCTATGGCGGCGCAGTCGATGGCGACCTGAAGATCGCGCCCGTGGCGTACGACGAGGGTCCCAATGGCGTGAATTTCAGCGGGCTGGTGCTCAATTTCGATGTGAACGCCGACCGGACCGTGTCCAAGGTCGACGGCGATTTTGATACCTTATCCTTCAAAACGTTGAATGCCGAAGGCGAACCGACCACGTTTGAGGCCAAGACGGTGGTGCTCAATAGCGACATGCGTGGCATGTTCATCGGCAAGAATGAAGTCACGGCCAAGTCGTTGACCGTCACGATTCCGAACTCGAAGATCGAAATCGCTGACTACGCGCAGCGCATGGACCTGAAAGAAAGCGACAACAAAGTGTCGGGCACGGTGGGCTACGACGTCGGTCAGGTGCGCGTCAATGGCGCCGATCTGGCCAGTGGTCAATTCGTGCTGCGCGTGACGAATCTGGACGCCGCCGCCGTTCAACGCATGAGCGACCTGTACCGCGAGTCGGCCATGCGCGCCGCGCAAACGGGCTCGCAGGAAGGTGCCGAAGCCACGCCTGAAGAGCAGAAGGCCTTCATGGATGCGGTGATGCAATCGCTGGCCGGCAATCCCACGCTGGAGATTGATCCTTTCCTGGTCAAGACGGCCAAGGGCGAGGGCCGTTTCACGCTGAAGATCGACCTGAAAAAGCCCATCAATCCGGCCATGACCATGGACGCCATCGCGGCTCAGATGGTCAATCAGATGGACGCGCGTCTGGTGGTTTCCAAGCCCATGATCTCCGATATGCTGGCCTTCCAGGCGGTCAGTGCGGGCGCGCCCGCCGATGCCGCACGGGCCCAGGCCGAACAGCAAAGCGAGATGATCGGCATGATGGGTCAGCAGATGGGTGCTGCCAAGGTCGATGGCCAGAATATCGTGGCCACGCTGAGCTACAGCAAGGGTCAGATCGATTTCAACGGCAAGAAGATGCCGGTGGAAGAGTTCGCCGGTGCGTTGCTTTCCATGGTGCTCGGTGGCGGCATGTCGCTGCGCCCCTAAATAGCGTCCGGCCGCGCCAGCGCGGCCACCAGATGATCGACGACCTTGCGGCGTCGATCATCTTCTTCATACGCATCGGATAGCGCCGACCACTCGGGGCGACTTCTCGCCTCTTTCAGGGCATCGGGCAACGGCCCCTTGCGCCAGGCCGCATCGTTTGTGGCATCGTCAGTCTGATCCAGCACCAGCGGCTGGGTCGCGGCATGTCCGCGGCGGTCCAGGGCGGCTATCAGCGCCCGCCCGCGTACCGCCAGCAGGCGCAGCACGGCGTCGTCCACACTGATCTCACGATGTCCGCGCAGCTTGCCCGCCATGCGTTTGCCCAGTCGTTCCAGGCTGGTCCAGGCGCCGCCGGCCGCCGCCCCCACCAGGGTGCCTGTTCCCAGGCTCAGGCCTGCTGTCATCAGATCGACCGCGGCGCCTGCCGCCGCGCCGGCTGCGACCCCCGTTCCCACCTGAATGCCCATATCCTTGAGCGCCTGCGGATGGAAGAGATCCATGCCCCAGCGCTCGCCCGCCAGCGGCAGATCGCTGGGCAGATAATCGTCGTGACCGAAGCGGAAGTGCGTGAGCACGGCTTCCACGAACTGCTGTTCGCGCGTGCGGATGCGTGTGCGCAGATCGTCTGTCGCCGCCGCGACCGACGCGTCATCCGGTACGCAGGACGCGTGCAGCGCAGCGGCATCGATCAGCAGATTGGCCAGCAGGCGCTGGGCGTCGGTACGCCGCGCGGCGCGCTGTCGGCCCAGGCTGGCCGACAGCGCGCGCAGCGCGGTGCCATGTGCATCGAGCAGGATGGCGAGACGATCGTAGAGCTGGGCCTCGCCGTCCAGTGGCGGCAATACAGTGTCGAAATCTGCCTGCACGTGCAGGCCCAGGCGGGCCATGGCGTCGCGCCAGGCCTGCGCCCGGTGTGCGGGGGCGCTGGTGAAATTCAGTACGGGAAGAATGGGCTTGCCGCAGGCGGCCAGCAGCGCCAGTTCGTCGCGGTGTTTGGCCAGCACGGGGTCGCGCGCATCAATGACATAAAGCGCTGCATCGGTGTGCAGCATCTTGTTCAGCACGCGCGCTTCCTGCTCGAAGCGGCGCGAGGCCTCGGGCGCGTTCAGAAAGCGTCGGATCTGATCTGGCCCGTCCAGCCGTTCGCCTGCACAAAGGGTGTCGATATAGTCGCGCAGCGCCACACTGTCTTCCATACCCGGTGTATCGAACCACTCGATCGCCTGTTCGCCCTCGATGGTCAGGCGTATGCCTTCGACATGGCGCGTGGTGCCGGGGCTGTCGTCCACGCGTCCAAATCGTGTGTCGCGGGCAAGCGTGCGCGCCAACGACGTCTTTCCCGTGTTGGTGTGCCCGACGACCGCCAGTTGCAGGGCCTTGCTCATGCCGCGTCTCCCAGCCAGTGCTGACTTTGTTCAAGCGTGGCAAAAATCGATCCGGGGGCCACGCCCGCGCGTTCCAGTTGTTCGACCCAACGGGCGCGGCGGGTGCCCACGCCCACCCACACGGCGATCTCGCCTGCGTGGCCGGCCAGTTCACTGATCAGGGCCAGTGCTCCTCGATCGGGAGTCTGGTCTGCGTCGCACACGACCAGCAGGCGGTGCGCGGGTTGCGCGGCCAGCGCATCGAGCACCTGATGGCGTTGCTCGCGGGTTTCCAGCCGACCCAGGTCGACGATGTTCTCCGGCAGCGTGTAGGGCGGCCAACGGGTTTCGGGCGAGGGCTCCAGTGCGACGATGGCCCGTTGGCCCGCACCGATGGCCAGCCGGGGCTGCGCATGCAGATGCGGTTCATGCAGCGCCACCACGGGCCGGTCGATGCCCAGGGACTGTTCGGTGGGCAACAGTCGCTCGCGTAGCTCGATGAAACCGGGCAGAGAGGTGTCCAGTGTCAGGCGCGCACGCGCACGGGTGATGCGCCAGCCGCACCAGGCCAGGGCCAGCAAGCGGGGCAGCAGGCCGAAGACGACCACCACGCCCAGCAGCCACAGCGACCATTGCGTTTGCGCCAGGGCCGGCAGCACGGTGCTGCCATCGCTGGCACGCACCAGCGCTTCGTCGGGCACGGCGAATCCCAGCCAGGCGGGCAGTGCGCCCAGGGTTTGCGTCAGCGCGACGAAGCGCTCTGGCGAGAGCAGGGTGGTCGCCCAAACAAACTGATACTGGGCCGTGCTCAACACGAACACCATGGTGACCAGCGCGGCGCCCAGCAACAGCGACCAGAGCAGGTGGGAGATGGCACCGAACAGACTGCGGCGCATGCCAGCCTGTGCCAGCAGATTGACGAACGCCGATGGGATGAGTGCGGCGTGTGGTCCGCGCGCCACACGCCGCATGAGCCAAAGCCAAAGCGCGCCCAGGCCGCGGGCGCTTTTGGCCTGCGGCCAGAGCAGCGATGCCAGCCAGAATAGAAAGGTCAGGGCATGCAGGCCCAGCAGGGCGGCCAGCGCCCAGACGATATTGACCGCCCGGGTGCTATCGCCCAAGGCGCCCAGCGCGCTTGCCCCGCCCGCCAGAATGGCCAGCACAGCCAGTGCCGCCAGTGCCAGCCAGCCGCCCTGGCGCCATTGCGCGAGGTGCTGGGGCAATTGCTCGGCCTGGCCCAGCACCTGCGCGCGCAGCATGAGCCGCTCGGCGAAATCAGGCGGCCCCTGGCGCGCCACGCGCACGGCGCGCTGGTCGTCCAGTGCGCCCCAATGCGCTTCGCGCAGCCGCACGGCTTCGGCAAGCCACAGGCGCATCCAGGGGGAGGACGATGGGTTCGAAAGTTCAGGATCTGCGGACATACCGGATTGTAGTGCGGCCATATCCTGATATTGTGATGGCCATCTTTCATTGATCGTCGCCACCCCATGTCCATTCTTCGCTTTGCTGCTGTGCTGTGGGTCACGCTGGTGTCGTTGGTACCTGCCCACGCCCAGACGGTGCTGCACACCGAACCGTCGGCTTTCTCACCCGTGGTGGTGTATGAGGCCGATGGCGACCGCTGCATGACGTTCGGCAGCGTTCAGGCGCTGGGCCGACAGACCTGCTATCGGCTGTCGGATCCCCAGCGCATGGTGTTCAACTACACCCGCATGATGATGTCCTCGCTTTTCGTCAAGCCCGATCCCCGCCGCATTCTCGTGATCGGTCTGGGTGGCGGTACCTTGCCGGTGGCACTGGCCCATGTGCTGCCCCAGGCGCGCATCGATACCGTGGAAATCGATCCGGCGGTGGTCAAGGTCGCCAGTCGCTACTTCGGCTTTCGTACGTCGCCGCGCCAGCGGGTGCACCAGGCCGATGGGCGTGCCTTCGTCGAGCAGGCCGTGCGCGAAAAGCGCACCTACGATCTGGTCATGCTCGACGCGTTCGACTACACCTATATTCCAGCCCACCTCATGACGCGCGAGTTCCTGCAACAGGTCAAGGCGCTGCTGGCGCCCGGCGGCGTGCTGGCGGCCAATACCTTCTCTTCCAGCGAACTCTACAGCCGTGAGTCGGCCACGTATGGCGATGTCTTCGGCACCTACTTCAACCTGCGCGCCAACAACCGGGTGATCTTCGCCGTCAATGGTCGCCTGCCCGACGATGCGGCGCTTGCGCGCGCCGCACGCGAATGGGCGCCCAGGCTCGCCCCCTATGACATCGACACCGCACGCCAGTTGGCGCTGTTCGAACGGGGCGCCACCTGGCCAGCGGGAACCGAACCGCTGGTGGATGGCAGCAAATAAAGGCAGGCGCGTCGATATCGTTGCGCCCGCCTTTGCGTGCCGGCGGTTGCCTCGCGGCGCGGTTACCGCAGCGTGTGGCGCGGCCCGCACGCCTCTTCAGGCGCTCTGACCGGCGCAATCTGCGTTTTTCCCTTCAGGCCGGTCCCACCAGTTGCTGCATGTAGCGTTGCATGTGCACGGCGCCGTCCAGTTCAAGCAGACCCCTCGCCAGCGTCGATGCACGCTCGGTCGATCCGGCAACGCCGGGCGTGGCCAGGCTGCGCACGAATTTGTCCACGATGAAGCCATTGGCAATCGGGCGCTCGATCGCACCCAGATTGACTGCAATGTGCTTGCTCAATGTGTGGCCATTCGTCAGCGTGATGGTCAGTCCGCCTGGATACACCCTGGGAAAGGCAGTGCCGGATTCGCCTACGCATCGCACCCGAGCGGCCAGGGCCACGATGGCGGGGTCGTCACGCGCGTTCGGTTCCAGCTCGGCCAGCGTCAGCTGGCGGCGGCTCAGTCCGGCAGCCACCAGATATGGCAGTGCGAACTGCGCCGCCGCACTGGTCACGGGGCGTTGTTTGGCAGCCAGAGGTTCGCCGATTTTGGGCAGCACCTGCTCCGGAATGTGCGCCACGACGGACTCGATCTCGTGCAGGTGCAGGTTGTCGTATTGGGCCAGCTCGATTGCCGCTTCGACGCAGGCGTGCCCATAGTAGGCCGAGGGGAAGGGCTTGATCGCAATGTCCAGCGTCTCCCAGCGTGTACCGGTCTGCGCAAGCGATTCGGCCAACGCATCACGGTCGATGGCCCGCCCGAGAAAGCTGCGATACAGACCGAACGAGCCTTCCAGAGCACCTGTGGGTGCTTCAATGCCCTGCATGGCCATCATGGCCGCACTCATGCCCGACTGTGCTGCCCAGCCGGGATGCAGGCGCTTCGTGGTGCCCCCACCCTGCAGAAACTGCATGGCGCCGCTGGCAAAGGAAAGGGCAATGCCAATCGTGCGTTGAAGCTGCTCGGCGCCCGCACCCATCAGCAGGGCGCTGGTGCAGGCAGCCCCGAAAATGCCGACCACGCTGGTCGGGTGAAAGCCCCGTGCCTGAAAGCCCGCACCATCGGCCTGACCCAGGCGCGCGGCGACTTCCATGCCGGCAATGTAGGCAAAAAGCACATCGTGACCGGATCGTTCTGCGTGCACACCGGTGGCCATGGCGGCAGGCAAAATGGCGCAGGTCAGATGCATCACACTGGCCATGTGTACGTCGTCGAATTCCAGGCAATGCATCAACGAACCGTTGGCCATGGCGGCATCGCGGGCCGAAAGTCGCTTGCGTGCGCCGATCACCACGTGGTTGCCCACGTCTTGCCAGGCGTGCAGGCCGGCAAGCAGGGGATTGGCCATGGCCCGCGCCTGGGCCGCCAGCCCGCAACCCAGGCCGTCGAGCACCAGATGACGTGCCCGCTCGGCCACCTCAACCGTCACCGCGTCGCGCGCCCGCAGCACCGCCTGCGCTACCAGCGCAGCAAGATCCTGCTGGTCAGTCATGCCTGCGGTCATGGCGTCAGTGCCTGATGAGGCGTATCGATCCGCAGGTCATCCGCAGGTGCAAAGTGTTCTGTGTAGAGATGACAGGCCACGCCGCGCGTGAGGGAGACGTCACGCCACACCGGATATTCCTTGCGGCAGATGTCCATGGCCTTGGGACAGCGCGGATGGAAGTGGCAGCCCGAAGGGGGCGACAGGGCCGAAGCCACATCGCCTTCGATACGAGCCACCGTGATTTTCTTGCGCGGGTCGGGTACGGGGGATGCGGCGCGCAGCGCCTGTGTGTAGGGATGCAGGGGCTGGTCGAACAGGCTGTCGACGTTGCCTTTTTCAACGATGCGTCCGAGGTACATGACCGCCACGTTCTTGCAGAAATGACGAACGACGCCAAGATCGTGAGAGATGAAGACAAAGCTCAGGCTGCGTTTTTTCTGCAGCGATTCCATCAGCAGCAGCACCTGCGCTTGAATCGACACATCCAGTGCCGAGACCGGCTCGTCTGCCACGATCAACGTCGGATTCAACGCCAGTGCTCGAGCGATCCCAATGCGCTGACGCTGGCCGCCGGAAAACTCATGCGGGTACTTCGCCATGGCGGTAGGCGGCAGGCCCACCTCGGTCAATGCCGCTTCAATCTTTTCCTGCACGTTGGCCCGTGTGGCCACCCCGTGCAGCAACATGGGCTCTGCCAATGTCTTGCCGATGGTCAATCGTGGGTTCAACGAGGCATAAGGGTCCTGAAAAATGATCTGGATCTCGCGACGCAGTGCACGCATGCGAGCCCGATCGGCCTTCAGAATGTTCTCGCCTTTGTAGAACACCTCGCCCGAGGTCGGTTCGATCAGGCGCAGCAGCGCGCGTCCGGCCGTGGACTTGCCGCAGCCTGATTCACCCACGATGCCGAATGCCTCGCCTTCCTCGACCGAGAACGACACATCGTGCAGCGCATGCAGCTTCGCTTTCTGCGAACCCATGAAGCCCTGGTTGACGGTGAATGTCTTGTGTAAGTGCCGGACGTTCAGAAGTTCGGTCATGATGCGACGGCCTCGAGCATGGGGGATGGCGCGCGAACCCAGCAGCGCACGCGATGGCCTGTGGCACCGGCCACAGGCGTGAGCGGGGGCACGGATACATCGCAGCGTGCCTCGCGCAAGGGACAGCGTTCGGCATAGCGGCAGCCGGGCATGTCTACCGTGATGGGCGGGACCTGGCCCGCAATGGGATGCAGCGCCGTGCGCGGCTGATCCACGCGCGGCATGGATTTAAGCAGGGCTTCAGTGTAGGGATGGGTCGGGTGCTCGAACAGCGACACCACGTCGGCTTCTTCGATGATGCGCCCGCCATACATCACCGCGACACGATCAGCGATGGATGCGACAACGCCCAGGTTGTGCGTGATGAACACCATGCCCATCTGCTTGGTCTCTTTCAGGTCGGCCAGCAAGGCAAGAATCTGAACCTGGATGGTGACATCCAGCGCCGTGGTGGGTTCGTCAGCCAGCAGCAGTTTGGGCTCGCAGGCCAGCGCCATGGCAATCATCACGCGCTGACGCATGCCGCCACTGAACTGATGCGGGTAATCGTCGAAGCGGCGCGCAGCCGATGGAATCTTCACCAGTTCCAGCAGTTCGAGCGCACGCTTGTTCGCCTCGCGTTTGGACACGGGGCGGTGGTAGCGCACCGATTCGGCGATCTGAAAGCCGATGGTCATGACCGGGTTCAGCGAGGTCATGGGCTCTTGAAAAATCATGGCCAGTGCATCGCCGCGCACCGCTTCCATTTCGCGCTCGCTGCAGGCCGTGAGGTCACGGCCGTCGAATTCGATGCGGCCGTGGGCGATGCGGCCCTGCGACTTGTTGATCAGTTGCATGATCGACAGCGCGGTGATGCTTTTTCCGCAGCCCGACTCACCGACAATAGCAAGCGTTTCGTTGGGCTGCACGTGAAAGCTGAGGTCACGGATGGCGGGGTGCCACTGCCCGCTGATGCGAAACTCGGTCGTCAGATTTTCGACCGAAAGAATGGGACGCTGGGTCGGATTATTCATGGCGTAGCTTCGGATCGGTGGCATCGCGCAACCCGTCGCCGAGCAGGTTCAATGCGACCATGATGATCAAAATGGCGATGCTGGGATAAATCACCAGACCGGGCGCGTCGAGCATGTTTTCAAAACCGTCACGAATCATGCCGCCCCATGTCGCCGTCGGCGGGCGCACACCCAGCCCGATGAAGCTGAGCGAGGCTTCGGTGCGAATCGCTGTGGCCAGCCACAGCGATCCCAGCACCATGATTTCGTCCAGAATGTTGGGCAGCACATGGACCGCCATGATGCGCAAGTCCGAGTATCCCAGCGCACGGCCCGCTTCGATGAAATCGCGTTGTTTGACCGCCATGGTCGGCGCACGCGCAATGCGGGCAAACGGTGCAATAGCGGTGAACGCGATCGCGATGATCAGGTTCAACGTGGTGGGGCCCAGCACGGCCACCACCAGCAGACCCATCACCAGGCTGGGGAACGACAGCAGCATATCCATCACGGCCATGATCAGCCGGTCGAGCTTGCCGCCGAAGTAGCCGGCCAGCACGCCCAGCGTGCCGCCGATCACCATGGCCGCACCGATCGCGGTCACGCCGATGAACAGCGACACCCGGGCACCCCAGATAATGCGCGACAGGATGTCGCGTCCGTAGGTGTCGTTGCCCAGCAGATAGTCGGCCGAGGGGCCGGCCATGCGTGACAGAATGTCCTGCTCATTGGGGTCGTGCGGGGCGATCCAGGGCGCAAAAATGGCCACCAGCAGCATCAGCAGCGTGATCAGTGCGCCGGCGCTCGCGGCCTTGCGGCGCCAGCACAGGCGCGCGAAGCGTGCGAGCCGGCCCGGAGGGTGCAACGTCGATGTCGCGCTCATTGGTTTCTCACTTTGGGATCGATGACCCCATACAGCAGGTCAGTAAGCAGATTGGCCAGCACGATCACCATCGCATAGATGACCAGCATGGCCTGCAGGGTCGTGTAGTCGCGTGAATTCAGGGCGATGACGATGAGCTTGCCCAGACCGGGCCGGTTGAACACCATTTCGGTGAGCACCGAGTTGCCGATCAGCACGCCCAGGTACAGGCCGATCACGGTAACGATGGGAATCAGCGCATTGCGCAGCGTGTGGCGCCAGACGACCATGCGCGCGGGTACGCCCTTGGCGCGGGCCGTGCGGATGTAATCCTCACTGATCACTGTCAGCATGCTCGAGCGTGTCACCCGTGTGATGTAGGCCACCATGATCAGACCCAGATTCAGCGCGGGCAGCACCAGGGCTGCGGCGCGTTTGAGCGGGTCGGCATAACTGGCTTCGCCGATCACGGGAAACCAGGGCAGTTGAATCGAAAACGCCAGCAACAGCAGAATCGCCGAGATGAATGCCGGAAACGACAACCCCAGCAGGGAAAAGAAGCGAATCGAGAAGTCGATCCAGGTGTTGCGGTAGCGCGCAGCGATCACACCCAGCGGCAGGCCCAGCACGATACCCACCACGATGGCCGCCAGCGTCAGTTCGATGGTGTAGGGCAGCACCCGCCACACTTCCTGCAGCACGGGCTGGTTGCTGATCATCGAGCGGCCGAAATCCCCCTGAAGGATCGACGTCATGAAATCGAGGTACTGATGCCACAGGGGTTGATCCAGACCGAGCTGCTGGCGCAACTGTTCGATGGCCTGCTGACTCGCGCTTTCACCCAAGATGACGATGGCTGGATCGCCGGGTGCCACGCGCACCAGGAAGAACACGATGGTCAGCACCCCCAGCAGCGTGGGAATGGCGACCAGAAGTCGCTTCAGAGCATAGATGAGCATGGCGTCAGCGTCCTGGCATCGGCGTGCGGACCCGCTTGGCCGCGGATCCGGGAGGCGGCGGCATACAGGCTCGAAGGCCGGCAGCCGGAATGGGCGTTTTCATGATTCCCCTTGGACGTTTTTTCTGGTCGCGGTCGATGGTGCCGAAAAACCCGACTCGGCTGCCGCGATTGAATACTGCCAGATTCATGAAACGATCGTCAATATGAAATTTTCACTTGCGTGATCAAATCATTGATGGAAGAATCTGCCATCACGTCAATCAGTAGGCACGTTCATCATGAGTACCGAAAGCTACGAGGCCCGCAGCGTCGCCGATTTGTGGCTGGGGCAACAAATTCGGCAAGTGCGCAAAAAACGTGGTCTTTCCATTTCCGAGTTGTCCAAGCAGTGTGGTATTTCGGTCGGTCTGATCAGTCAGGTCGAACGCGGCATCAGCTCGCCTTCGGTGCGCCTGTTGCGCTCGATCTCCGACGCGCTTGATATCTCGAGCTCAAGTCTGTTGCGTTTCGGCGATGCGCCGGCCTCGGACGAGCGCGGCATCGTCTCGCGAGCCGCCAGTCATCCCTCGCTGAATGCGCCTGAAAAAGGCATCGAGAAGGTCATCGTCACACCGCAACCGTCCAACGGCATCAACGTCTATCGCGCCTTCATCGAACCGGGTGGCTCTACGGGCGAAGATCTCTTCACCATCGAGCGTGGCGAGCAGGTTGGCTTGGTGCTGGTGGGCACGCTTGAACTGTGGGTTGAGGACAAGAGCTTCACCCTGCATGCCGGCGACAGCTTTCGTTATCACAGCAAGACGCCTCACCGGTGGCGCAATCCCGGGCAAATCAAGACAGAGGTCGTCTGGGTGGTGGCAGCCACACCACTCTCGACCGAATAGCCACACTTCGACAGTGCATCGACATCATGGGGAAAAAAATGAACGTCTCGACATATCGCAGTGCCTTGTTATCCGCCATTTTGGGCTGCGCCGCCCTGACCGTGGCTCTGCCTGCTTCGGCACAGGCGCCTGTCGTGCTGAACGTGGGCATGGCCGCGTCCGACCTGGGCACGCTCGATCCGCACCGCGGCGCGGCCACTCAGGAAAAAATTGTCATGGCCTGGCTGTACAACGGCCTGGTGCGCTTCAAGCCGGGCTCGACCTCGCTCGAGGACATCGAGCCTGACCTGGCCGAGAAGTGGGAGACTTCCGAGGACAAAAAGACCTGGACGTTCACCCTGCGTGACAACGTGAAATTCCACGGAGGCTTCGGCGTGGTCACCGCCGATGATGTGGTCTATTCCATCGACCGGGCACGCGATGCCAAGCGCTCGTCGTTCTCATCCGATTTCGCCAATATCGACAAGGTAGAAGCCGTCGATCCGCGCACCGTCAAGTTCACGCTCAAAGAGCCGTCACTGGATCTGCTCTATGTGCTGGTGGGCTACCAGGGCGGCTTCATCCTGAGCAAGAAGGCTGTTGAGGAGCGCGGTGACAACTATCGCGTGCAGCCTATCGGCACCGGCCCGTTCGAGTTCCAGGCCTACCAGGCCAGCCAGTCGCTTACCTTCAAGGCCAACAAGGAATACTTCCGCGGTGCGCCCAAGATCGACGGCATTGTCTACCGCTATATCCGCTCCGACGCCAGTCGCGATCTGGCCTACGAATCGGGCGAACTCGATCTGGTCTACGGTCGTCAGGATCAGCAATGGGCCGAGCGCATGCAAAAGCGCAACGACACCACGCTGGATATCATCGAGCCGGCCTACCAGGGCACGGCCTACCTGAACACTTCGCACAAGCCGCTGGACGACATTCGTGTTCGCCAGGCGATTGCGCATGCGATCAGCACCGACATGGTCGTCAGCTTCAAGGGCAAGCTGGTGGCGTTTGCACCCACGACGATTTTTCCGGCCGCGACATTGGGTGCCATCAAAGCCGACCTTCCCAAGTACGACGTGGATCGCGCCCGCGCATTACTCAAGGAAGCAGGGTTCGGCAATGGCCTGACACTGAAGACGGTGCAATCGCAGAACATCACCAGCCTGGGCCCGGCGCAGATCATGCAGGCGCAACTGAAGAAGGTCGGCGTGGACATGCAGATGGATGTCGTCGAACACGCCACCTATCACCAGCAGATTCGTCAGGATTTGAGCGATATCGTGGTCTATGGCGCATCGCGCTTTCCGATTGCAGACAACTACCTCAAAGAGTTCTATCACTCGCGCAGTACAGTGGGCAAACCCACGGCAGTGACCAACTTCTCGCACTGCAGCGCTGCCGATACGGAAATCGACGCTGCCGCACGTGAACTGGACCCGGCACGTCGCCTGGCATTGTGGAAAACGGCGCAGGAAAAAATCGTTGCCGCCTTGTGCGCCGTGCCGCTGTTCGAGCAAAAGCTGGTGTGGGCACGACGCAGCACGCTGGACTACGGCTACACCTTGAATGGCTCCCTGTCCTACGGTCCGCTCATCACGGAACTGACGACGCTGAAGAAGTAAGAGAAGACCGGAGCCGATCATGCACGACATCAAGCAGACGCCGCGTCCCGATCTGGACGCACTGGACCAGACGCATGTCGATGTGGTCGTGATCGGTGCCGGGATCAACGGTGCTGCGGCGGCCGAAGCCGCGGCCGCCGCAGGTTTGAAGGTCGCCCTGTTCGACAAGGGCGATTACGCCAGCGGGGCCAGTCGTCAATCGACGCGGTTGCTGCACTGTGGCCTGCGCTACCTGATGCCGGGTGGGCCGATTACGATTTTCCTGCGCCATCCAGGGCGTTTTCTGGATGTCCTGAAAACCATTCGACGTTCGATGGCCGTGCGCAGCGAGCTGGTGCGCACCGAGCCCGACAAGCTCAAACCCATACGCATGCACTATCCCCTGTTCAAGGGTGGCCCTTATGCCCCGTGGATGGTTGATGTGGCCTTCGGCATTCTGGGTAGCCTGAGCGACGGCAAGGTGCCGTTGAACTACAGGCGCAGCGGCGGTGCACAGGCACGCGCAGAAAACCCGTTCGTGCCGTTTCTGCGTGACCCGGCCAACCTCTCGAGCATCGCTTCCTACACCGAGTACCAATTCGACTGGCCCGAGCGTGTCGTGGTCGAGCGCGTCATGCAGGCCGCGCAGGATGGTGCAGTCGTGCGCAACTACACGCCCGTGACGGGACTGACGCACACACCGCAAGGCTGGGCCGTTGACGTGACCGACGCGCACACCGGCGCAGAGGCACGAGTATGGGCGCGCGCGGTGCTGAATCTGACCGGTGTGTGGGTGGACCGTGTTCACGCGCTGGTGAACCGGCCCATCACCCGCAAAGTCACCGGTACCAAGGGGGCGCACCTGGTGTTCCGCCTGCCCGAAAGCTGCAAGGGCCATGGCTTTGCCGCCATGTCCACAGCGGGACGACCTTTCTATTGCATGCCCTGGCGCGATCTGCATTTTTTCGGTCCTACCGA
>JBAZPE010000005.1:0-15761 GCA_041648375.1 Burkholderiaceae bacterium
TTCAACCGTCAACGATGTGTTCAGCAGCAGCACACCCTGATCGGCCCAGGATTGAAGATCGTTGCCCGTGATGGGGGGGTGGTCAGGATACTCGCGGGCCAGTTCCTTGAACATGTTGCGCAGGCTGGGCGGGCGTTTGGCGGTATCGGGCACCGAGAACGCCAGGCCCTGAGCCTGGCCCGGACCATGATAGGGGTCCTGCCCCAGAATCACGACACGCGTGCGCTCGGGCGAGAGCGTGCGCAAGGCCTTGAAAGGATCTGCAGGGTAGACGGTCACACCCGCTGCGATCGCCGCTTCGACACAGCGGGTGACGCGGGTCAGCTCTGCCGCCACCGCCGGTTCGTCCAGTACCTCGCGCCACGCGTGGGGCAGGCTTGCCAGCAACTCGGCGATCGGTTGGCGCAGCCGATTATCCGGCAGGCTCAGGTCCTCACTCATGCGCAGGCGTCCTTGCACTGACTGTCCAGGGCTGACGCGAGCGCGCGGTGATAGGCGCTGACCTTTGCCGCACGTTCGGCCAGGCGTGCCTGCCAGTGTGCAGGCTCCTGTCCGGGATAGATGCGAGGTGCCGCCCAGTAGGGGTCGGGGAAGTGCCGGTCATCGCGCCAGCGCGGAATCACATGCCAGTGCATGTGCGGCACCATGTTGCCGAATGCCGCCAGATTGACCTTATCCGGCGCGAGCAGGCGGCGCATCACGGACTCCACCGTATAGACCGCAGCCATGAGCGTGGCGCGCTGGGGGTCTTCCAGATCGGTCATTTCGGCCACGTGGTCGGTCCACACCACACGTGTGAAGCCCGGGTAATCGACATCGGCGACGGCAATCACGCGAAAACTCGGGTTCTGCCATATCAATTCTCCGCCGGTCTGTGTACACAGGGGGCAGGATTCAGATTGCATGTTCAAGTGCCAGAACAGTGTGTTTGAGCACGGCCAGTCGGGCGTGCCGCTTGTCGTTGGCCGCGATCACGTGCCAGGGGGCATCGGGCTGGTCGGTGCGCGCGAACATTTCGTTGGCCGCGCGGGCATAGGCATCCCACTTGTCGCGATTGCGCCAGTCTTCGGGCGTAATCTTGAATCGTTTGAACGGCGAGTGCTCGCGTGCCTGGAAGCGGGTGAGTTGCTCCTGGGCGTCGATGGCCAGCCAGAACTTGACGACGATGACATTGTTGGCCGCCAGTTGAGTCTCGAAATCGTTGATTTCCTCGTAGGCGCGACGCCAGGCACTGGGGGCGGCGAACTGTTCGACACGTTCGACCAGCACCCGCCCATACCAGGATCGATCGAAGATGCCGACGCGTCCATGGCGTGGCAGTCGATGCCAGAAGCGCCAAAGATACGGGCGGCTGAGTTCTTCAGCCGTCGGCGCGGCAATCTGATGAATGTCGTATTGCCGGGCATCCAGGGCATTGGCGATGCGTCGAATGGCACCGCCTTTGCCGGCCGCATCCTGTCCTTCGAACGCCAGTACCAGCGATTTCTGCTTGAAAGCATCGCTGCGCACGGCTCGTGCAAGCCGGCCCTGCCACAGGGCGATTTGCGTGTCGTACTCGTCTTTGTCCAGCTCCTCGACCACATTCACTTTCAGGCGGTCTTCGACGGCCACCCGTGGGGGCGGCGCGACTGCCGGCTCGGGCTGCACGCGGGCAGGTCTGGATTTCAGCGCTTCGAGTACGCGTTCGGCTGTCTGGATCGATCTCAGGTTGTCGTCAGCACTGGGAATGATGTGCCAGCGGGCGTGCGCCCTATCGGTCAGCCCGATGCTTGCGCTGCCGCCCAGGCAGAGTCGATCGTATTTTTTGTAGACCTTGTGGTCATTGGGCGTGACCTGCCAGGACGTGCGCTCGCTGGCCAACAGGCGCTGCAGTCGGTCGGCCTGCGCCGAACGCGACAGATGAAACCACAGCTTGAGCAGGTGTACGCCTTCGGCAGCCAGCATCGCTTCGAAGCGGCGAATGGCCATGGCCAGCCGTTCGATGCGTTCCGGGCGCGGGCGTTTGCGCGCGGCTTCCCGCACCAGCAGGGCATACCAGGATCCGAACACGATTCCCGTTTTCCCCTTCGGGGGCAGCGCGTTCCAATAGCGCCACATGGGCGGACGCTCACGGTCGACCGCATCAGGCTCGTCGAACGCCAGGGTGCGGATGTGCCGTGGATCCATCCACTCGTTGAGCAGATTGATCGTCGCGCCCTTGCCCGCACCATCGATGCCGGCAACCACGATCAACAGGGATTGCCGTCCTTGTGCAAGCTGTTGATATTGCGCACTGAGCAATGCTGTGCGCAACGCGGCTTCCTGCGTTTTGAACGTCGCCTTGTCCAGCACGGGGTCGGACTGAGCCAGCTCGAAGATCGGGAGGTGTTCGGTCATATCAGGCGATCAACTGTGCGAGCGCCTGTCCGGGGTCGGGCGCGCGCATGAACGTCTCGCCCACGAGGAAGGCATCCACGCCATGGCCGCGCATCATGCGGACGTGATCCGCCGTCATGATCCCGCTCTCGGTGATCACACGTTTGTCTTCTGGAATGCGATCGAGCAGCTCGAGCGTGGTCTCCAGTCGGGTTTCGAATGTGCGCAAGTTGCGGTTGTTGATGCCCAGCAGCGGTGTCTTCAGGGTCAGTGCAATATCGAGTTCAGCTGCATCGTGCACCTCCACCAGCACGTCCATGCCCAGCTCCATGGCGCAGGCCTCGAGTTCACGCAGCCCCGAAGGTGCCAGTGCGGCAGCGATCAGCAGGATGCAATCTGCGCCCAGCGCGCGGGCGTGCGCAATCTGATAGGGATCGATGATGAAGTCCTTGCGCAGCACCGGCAGGGCGCAGGCAGCGCGTGCCTGACGCAGATGATCGTAGCTGCCCTGAAAGAACTGCACGTCGGTCAACACCGAGAGGCAGGCCGCGCCATGGGCGGCATAACTGGCGGCAATTTCTGCCGGCACGAAATGCTCGCGGATCACGCCCTTGGACGGTGAGGCCTTCTTGATTTCCGCAATGACGCCGGGCTGCCCGGCTGCAATCTTGTCTTCGATGGCCTGGGCAAAGCCGCGCACGTCGCGGCGGGCGCGTGCCTCACGCAGCAGTTCCGATTCGCTGCGCAGTTGGCGCGCAGTCGCGACCTCCTCGGCCTTGACCGCCAGGATTTTCGCAAGTATGTCGTTCATGTATTCAGATTCCGGGTATAGGCACAAAATTCTTCTAGTTTGGCGCGTGCCGAGCCATTGGCGATCGCCTCGAATGCCAATGCCAGGCCGGCTTCGATCGAGTCACTGCGATTGCCAGCATAAATGGCAAGCCCTGCGTTGAAGGCCACGATGTCGCGGGCAACCCCGGGAACATTCTGCAGTGCCTCCAGCACGAGTTCGCGGGACTCTTCGCGATTGGACACCCGTATGGACCGATTGGACATCATGGATAGCCCGTAGTCTTCCGGGTGAATGTCGTACTCGTGCACTGCACCATCCTTGAGTTCACCCACCAGTGTGGCTGCCCCCAGCGAGGCTTCGTCCATCCCGTCGCGGCCGTGGACGATAAGCACATGCTTGGAGCCCAGTCTTTCGAGCGCACGCACCTGAATGCCCACCAGGTCGGGATGAAACACGCCCATCAGCTGATTCCGGGCGCCAGCGGGATTGGTCAGCGGGCCCAGAATATTGAACATGGTGCGCACGCCCAGCTCCTTGCGCACGGCGGCCACGTTCTTCATGGCGCCATGATGTGCCGGCGCGAACATGAATCCGATGCCGGTCTGCTTGATGCATTGCGCCACCTGATCGGGTGTCAGCGTCAGGTTGGCACCCAGCGCCTCCAGCACGTCAGCACTGCCCGACGAGGACGACGCGCTGCGATTGCCGTGCTTGGCAATGGGGACACCGGCGGCTGCAGCCACGAACATGGCGGTGGTAGAGATATTGAAGGTGTGGGTGCCATCGCCACCCGTACCGCACATGTCCAGCAAATCGTCTTCGATGCCGGTTTTCACAGGGGTGGCGAATTCGCGCATGACTTGCGCAGCGGCTGCAATCTCACCCACGGTTTCTTTCTTGACCCGCAGGCCCATCAGCAGGGCGCTGGCGATCTGCGGCGACATCTCGCCGCGCATCAGCAAGCGCATCAGGTGCAGCATCTCGTCGTGGAAAATTTCACGATGATCGATGCATCGCGCCAGGGCTTCATTCGGAGTGATCATGACGGCATTCTCGCGAGCAGGTAAAAGTTCGGCTTTCAATTCGGCACGCTGTTCATTGGTCGAGGAAGTTCTGCAGCAGCGCATGGCCGTGCTCGCTCAGGACCGACTCGGGGTGGAACTGTACGCCGAACAGCGGAAATACCTTGTGGCGCACCCCCATGATATCGCCGTCTTCTGCCGTGGCCGTAACAGTCAGGCAGTCGGGCAGGGTGTCACGGGCGATGGTGAGCGAGTTGTAGCGGATGACGGTGTAGGGCGATGGCAGGCCGGTGAACAGATCGGTGGCGTCATGGCTGAGTCGAATCGTTTTGCCATGCATGATGTTTGGGGCGCGCACGATATCGCCCCCATAGGCGGCGCCGATGGCCTGATGACCCAGGCACACGCCCAGGATCGGCAATTTGTCGGCGAAACGCTGGATCAGGGGCACCGAAATCCCGGCCTCGGCAGGCGAACAAGGGCCTGGCGACACGCAGATGCGATCAGGTTGCATGGCCTCGATCTCGTCCAGCGTGATCTCGTCATTGCGCGCGACCTGCACATCCTGCCCGAGTTCGCCGAAGTACTGCACGAGGTTGTAGGTGAACGAATCGTAGTTGTCGATCATCAGGAGCTTGCTCACATTAACCTCTCGTAGATAAAGAATCGGGGTGCCCGGCGTGGGGCATGGACGGACAAGGGTGCAGCCGATGAATGGCAGGAAAAAACGGAAGGGGGAGAGAAGCCAGGGCCCGCTGCTGAGGGGTGCGCCAATGGCGCGATGAGCGTCGTCACGCAAGCCTGCACGGCATGCCTGACGACGTCGGCCAAGCCGTATCCCACACGCGGTGAGGGTGACTGAGGGGGTGTTGCGAAAAAGAGGTGGTGTGGCAACAGGCTATCTCCTTGGAATCTGGAGCCGCCGTGCCGGAGAGCGATCTGTGTATCAGCCTTGCTTACCGGTCCGGCGGCAAGGCGCGGCGCAATGCCGCAGCGACGTGCCGCTTCTAGGAGAAGCGCCACCACCAGCGAAGGCTGAACGTCGCGAAACAAATCATCTGCATGAATCCTGGGGTTAGCCTGCAAGCGATCTGATGCGTTTCTTGAGCATCAGGCGTGCGGACGATGTCCGGAAGTATAGCGTGAAGTCACAACGTCTGTCGACGCCGTGGCCTGTATTGTTTATCGGTTATAGACCTCATTGCGCCATGGCTGAAAGCAGGCTTGACAGATGTACCGGGAATTTTTTCGCGCGCACACCGCAGGCGTTGTAGAGCGCGTTCGCGAAGGCGGCCGAGGAGCCGCATGCCCCAAGCTCGCCGACGCCCTTCACCCCCACAGGATTGGCATCGAGGTCGGGTCTGTCGAGCATCACGATGTCGATATCGGGCACGTCGGCATGAACCGGCAGCAGGTATTCCGCCAAATCTGCGTTCACGACATTGCCATGCCGTGGATCCACTTCTGCACCTTCGCGCAGTGCGGCGGAAAGCCCCCAGATCATCCCGCCCAATAACTGCGATCGGGCTGTTTTGGGGTTGAGGATGCGCCCGGCTGCGAACACGCCTAGCATGCGGCGAACCTTGACCTCGCCTGTCAAGCCATGCACGGCCAACTCGACGAAATGCGCCCCGTAGGTGTGGCGTGATTTTTCGTGCCAGTCTGGGCTATTCGCCATCGACGGCAGACTGCCGCGTGCGGATATTCCTGCTGGGTGAATCGCGAGCGCCTCCCGCACGAAATCCGTCCCCGCCGATACGCCGGCCCGTTCCAGGAGTGCCAGGCAAGCCGCATGCAATGCCGCCGTCGTGTTCGATGCGCCCCACGAGCCGCCTGATCCGCCGCCTGCGGGCAATCGGCTATGGGCCAGGGCCACGTCGATGTTCGAGATATCGACGCCGGTCATCTCTGCGGCGACCTGGGCCAGGATGGTGTAGCTGCCGGTTCCGATATCGGTAAGATCGGAACGCACTTCGATGCGGCCCGCCGGTGTGACGGCAACCTCCACTTCCGTTGCACCCTGGAAATGCATGCGGATGGCAGAAGCCACGCCCATGCCGATAAACCATTGCCCGTCGCGCCGAGCGCGTGGCTGACGTGCTCGATCGGACCAGCCGAAACGCTCGGCACCCAGGCGCAGACACTCGGTCAGGCTGCGGCCGGTCAGCGGCACGCCGCTTTCCGGGTCGGTGGTGGTGTCGTTACGCACCCTCAGCTCGACCGGATCGATGTCCAGCGCCTCGGCAAGTTCATCCATGGCCGTTTCCACGGCCAGCAGCCCGGGCAGCTCCCCCGGTGCGCGCACCGCCTCGCCGTTGGGCAGGTCCAGGTGGGTGACGCGGTGCCGCGTCAGGCGGTTCGGCGCTGCATAGAGCGAGCGCGTGACGGTTGCCGTCTGTTCGACGAACGGATCGCGGGCGTTGGAATAGAGCAATACCTCGTGCCCGATTGCAGTCAGCCTGCCCTGGGCGTCTGCGCCAAGCCTTACCCGCTGCCAGTGCCAGGGCCGAATGCCGGTGAGGCTGAACATCTGTTGGCGGGTAAAGCAGACTTTTACCGGTAATCCCGTCATCTTCGCCGCCACGGCGGCGCCGATCAGGTCCGCATGGATCGCAAGCTTCGATCCAAAGCCGCCTCCCACGAACGGTGCGGAAATGATCAGGTTCTCTTCGCCAAGACCCAGGGAGGCTTTGAGCGTGACCTTGATATAAAGCAGTGTCTGATGACTGGTGGTGAGGTGAAGCGTCTCGCCTTCCCATCGAGCCAGTGTGGCGTGCGGTTCCAGCGGCTGTGCATAGTGAGGCAGCGTTTCGCAGGTTCGATCGACGCGAAAGGCTGACGCAGCGAAACCGCCGTCGAAGTCGCCACGGTCGGTCGCCGCAGGAAAACCGGCGTTGGCCCGTTCCGGCTCGCCGATAGTGTTGCCCTGCGCATAAGCGAACATGCCCGGCGCGCTCACATAGGTCGCCACGATGCGACAGGCGGCATCGCGCGCCAATTCAAACGTGTCGGCGATCACCAGCGCGATGGGTTGGCCGAAATGGTGGATGCGTGTGCCCGCCATGATGGGACGCACGCGGGTTGCAAACCCAGGATTCCCTGCGTCCAGGGTGCCGTGTTCGATCACGTTCCGATGGGTGATGACCAGACGCACGCCGGGCATGGCTTGCGCCGCACGGGTGTCCAGCGTGGCTATCTCGCCCTGGCCGATCGTTGCCGTGGCATATACGCCGATCAGCGCTTCTCCGGTACGAGCTCTTTCATAGGCGTAGGTGGCAGCGCCGGTCACTTTCCTCGGGCCATCGAGCCGGTTGATCGGGCGGCCCACGATGCGGGTGTCCGTGTGTGTCGTATCAAGGCGGCTCATCGGGTCTGCTCCTGTGCGTCGATCAGTGCGGCGTGCAGGGCGCGCTGTGCGAGCTCGACCTTGTACGCATTAAGGGCGGTCGGACGGGCGCTCTGGAGCGCAACCGTTGCAGCGTCGCGCGCGACGTCTCGCGGTGCACCGAAGCCGCGTTGCTCGGCAGCCTCGAGGCGCCAGGGTTTTGCTGCCAGCCCGCCGAAAGCGAGGCGTTCGATGGCCACGCGGCTCCCGTCGATGTGCGCCACCAGTGCAACCGATACGGTCGCGAAGGCGTAACTGGCCCGCTCTCTGACTTTGCGATAGACATGCCTGCCGCCTAGCGGTGCTGGCAGCTCGACCGCGGTGATGATCTCGCCCGGGCGAAGGTCAGTTTCAATCTCGGGCGTATCGCCGGGCAGGCGGTGGAAGTCGGCGATCGGAATTCGTCGCTCACCATAGGTGCCCGTCACGTGAACGACTGCGTCGAGCGCCCGCATCGCCACGGCCATGTCGGAAGGGTGTGTCGCAATACAGGCAGCACTCGTGCCGAGGATGGCGAGGTGCGTGGACACGCCTTCCCGCGCATCGCAGCCGGATCCCGGCTCCCGCTTGTTGCAGGCCATGGCCGTACCGTAGAAATAGGGGCAACGCGTGCGCTGCATCAGGTTGCCTGCCGTGGTGGCACGGTTGCGCAATTGCCCGGACGCGCCGGCAACGAGCGCGCGCGTCAGCACCCCGTAACGCTGGCGCACGAGCTCGTGCGCGGCAAGATCGGTATTGCGCACTGTCGCCCCTATGAGCAGACCGCCTGCGCCAATGGGTTCAATCCGGTCGAGTCCGATGCCGTTGACATCTACCAGATGCGCCGGCGCTTCGATCTGGAGTTTCATCAGGTCAAGCAGATTGGTTCCGCCGGCGATAACGCGTGCGCCTGGGCGCGCGGCCAGCATGGCGGCGGCCTGGGCGGGGGAGGTCGCGCGTTCGTAGGTGAAGGGTTTCATCCGCGACCCTTCTGAACATGGGTGATGGCTGCGATGATGTTGGGATAGGCAGCGCAACGACAAAGGTTGCCGCTCATGCGCTCACGGATTTCCTCGGCGGTGGCGGCAGGCGGCTGCGCAACGTCGACCGTGGCCGCACTGGGAATCCCGGCACCGATCTCCTGCAGCGTCGCAACGGCGGAAAGGATCTGGCCGGGCGTGCAATAGCCGCACTGGTAGCCGTCATGCGCGATGAAGGCGGCTTGCATCGGGTGCAGATCATCGACACTTCCCAGGCCTTCGATGGTCGTCACCTCGCTGCCCTCATGCATGACTGCAAGGCTTAGGCAGGTGTTGATCCGCTTGCCATCCACGATGGCTGTGCAGGCCCCGCACTGGCCGTGGTCGCACCCTTTCTTCGTGCCGGTCAGGCCGAGGTGCTCGCGCAGCGCGTCCAGCAAGGTCGTGCGCGGATCCACCAGAAGGCGACGCGTTTGGCCGTTGACGTTGAATACGACGTCCATTGCATTGACAGAGGTGGCCTGCGCGTCAGCGGGCGAGGTTTCGGCGAAGGCCATCCAGCTTGACCCCGCACTGGCGGCCGCGCCGACAACCATGGTCTTGTTGAATTCTCGACGCGAAAGCTTAGGCCCTGGGACATCCGTTGTCATGCCTGTCTCCTGTTGACTATCGGCGTCGAAAATCATCTCGCCTGGATGGCGCGTGATCTCGTTGCCGAACTCCCCATCTGCGGTCGATGGGTGGGAACTTGTTGGGTACAAGTGTGTCCCAGAGGCAGACATAGGATGTAGCAGGATCGTCCTGATTCCTTGTACGATCATCCGAGTGGCCGACCCTCGAACCGCTTAAAACCCAACATGATGGAGCAGGCATGGATTCCCTTGTGAAGCTTGTCGACATAGTGGGCCGACACGCGCGAAGCGACGGCATACATGCCACGCCGATTCCCGGGGTTGGGCTGATTCGCTCAGGCACGCCGACAATGCCGATGCCCGTTGTGTATGAGCCGACGCTGTGCCTGGTCGCTCAAGGCCGCAAGCAAGCGATGCTGGGTACCACCGCATATGTTTATGATGCAGCCAACTACCTGATCGCATCGGTGGATCTTCCCGTGATGGGATCAGTCATCGAAGCGAGCGAGTCCACACCCTATCTTTGTCTGGTGCTCGATCTCGACATGGTCGAACTGAGCGACCTCGCCCTTCGTTACCCCTTGCCGGAAGAAAACCGGGCAGTGCTGTCTTCCGGCATTGCGCTGAACGAAACGACTCCCGAGTTGCTGGATGCGTCGGTACGGCTTGCCAGCCTGCTGGACAGGCCAGGCGATATCGAAGCGCTGGCGCCCTTGGTGATTCGCGAGATCCTCTATCGCCTTCTGACCGGCACCGGCAACAGCATCCTTCGTCAGATGGCACGGGCGGACAGCCGCTTGAATCAGATCGCCAAGGCCATTGCCTGGCTGCGTTCCCATTACATGGAAAGCTGCCGGATCGATGACATCGCTGATATCGCAGGCATGAGCCGCTCCGCGTTCCATGCGCACTTCAAGGCGGTCACCTCGATGAGTCCACTCGCATTTCGCACCCAGTTGAGACTGCAGGAAGCTCGCAGGCTGATGGTCTCGGAGGCGATCGATGCTGCGGCTGCGGGATACCGGGTCGGCTATGAAAGCCCGTCGCAGTTCAGCCGCGACTATGCCCGCATGTTCGGCATGTCACCGGCGAAAGATGCCGGGCGGCTACGCAGCGTCGCCGAGCTCGCGACCGGCTAGCTCGATTGCAGGCAATGCACGCATTGCCCTGCGAAAGCGCATCCAGCAAACGCGTGTTGATGCGCAGGTGGCGGCGGCAGAGCCCCTCTCTGGCGCCTGAACGCCGTGGGTGGCAAACCTTTGAGCGCCTTGAATTGGCGATTGAAAAGGGCCAGTGAGCCGTAGCCCACGTCCTCTGCCACACGCGATACGGTCCTGTCGGTATGCAGCAGAAGCCTGCATGCATGCCCGATGCGCAGCCTCGCGACGTAACCCATCGCAGAACACTGTGTGTGCTTGCGAAAGGCGCGATGAAAAGCGGACACACTCATGCACGCCATGGCTGCCAGATCAGCCAGCCGCAGCGCCTCGGCATAGCGACGATGCATCACATCCAGGACACGACGCACACGCACATCGGCTGACAGGGGAAGATCGCGACGACACACGCCAGCTGCGCCGATGCGTTGCGCATCAGCATCTCGGGAAAGCTGCTCCAGCACGCGCAGAAGCGAGACCAGACGTGCGGGCGCGTCCTGATCAGCCATGTGTTCGATGGTTGGACGTACACCGTCTGCCACGGCAGGGCTGAACTGCACTGCAGGCTGTGCCCATGTGAGCAAGGTTTGCAGCGGCGACATTTCCGGGCAAACCCGAGCTAATGCCCGAGCCCAGGTGTCCGAGAAGCAGATGACTCGCGCCATAGGGTGTTGCGCGGCGCGCACGCGTAACGCGGAACACCAGCAATGGGGCACTTCTGGCGCGACCAGTACCAGGTCGCCATCGCCGAAAGGCGCCACGTCGTGTCCGACATAGCGAAAGCCTCGGCTGTTCAGCGTCAGCCTCAGTTCCCATACGGCATGGTGGTGCCACGCGAACGGGCTGTCGTGCGTGAGTGGGCTGTCGAGCAGGGTCCATGAGGTGTGTGGCTCGACGGCGATCGGCTCGAAACGGGACTTCATGCCCGAAGTGTAGGGAGATGCGCCTGCAAAGTCGCCCCGATCGCATCAGCGAACGCCGCGAAACGGTCTGGGTGATGCCTGCGTGACCAGGCATTCTTGCCGATTTACCTGGGCGAGACGCCAGATCGATCGAATCCCCTGCAAAAGGGATGAAGGAGCCAACCAAATGTATGACACCCACCGGAAACACTCTGCGCCGCCGGATCGACACGCGGACAACGTTCGCCGTTTGAGCGCACTAGTCTTCCTATTGTTTTTTATCTTCGGTGGCGTCACCAGCCTCAACGATGTCCTTATTCCCAAGCTCAAGAGTTTGTTCGAGCTGTCCTACGCCGAAGCCATGCTGGTGCAGTCGGCATTTTTCTTCGCCTATTTCATCGTGTCCATCCCCGCCGGCCTGTTGATCTCTCGGCTGGGCTATATGCAGGCCGCTGTGATCGGGCTGGTCACCATGGCGGCGGGATGCCTGCTGTTCATTCCCGCGGCGCAGGCGGAATTGTTTGTCGCCTTTTTGGGCGCGCTCTTTGTGCTGGCGGGGGGAGTCACCATCGTTCAGGTCGTGGCCAATCCCCTGCTGCTGTTGCTAGGGCCGTCGAACACGGCGCACAGCCGGGTGACCTTCGGGCATGCGTTCAATTCGCTAGGCACCACGGTCGCCCCGTATCTGGGTGCGATTGCCATACTGGGTACCCTGAGTGACGACGCCGATTCGGCGTTGACGACTCCGTCCGAAGCCTCGTTGGCGCAAGGCGCACAAGTCATCAGTACGGCCTATGTCTGCATCGCCGCCGCCCTGTTCCTGATCGCCGCATTGGTCTGGCAGCATCGAAGAAAACTGCCAGACAACACGCGGCCCGAGCCCGCCAACCCGCTTTCGGCGCTCGGCCTGCTCAAGCTTCCTCGCTTCTCGATGGGCGCGGCCTGCCTGTTTTTCTATGTGGGCGCGGAAGTCGCGCTGGGCAGCATCCTGATCAATTTTCTGATGCAGGCGTCCACGCTGGGCCTGAGCGCCGCGACGGCAGGCAAGCACGTGGCGTATTACTGGGGTGGCGCGATGGTCGGGCGGTTCATTGGTGCCGGTGTGCTCAAGGTGGTCGCGCCGGGCAAGGTGCTGGCCTGCGCCGCAGTCGCTGTCATCACCCTGATCGCCGTTGCGATGTCGGCGCACAACGCCTGGGCAGGCTGGGCGATCCTGGCAGTGGGGCTGTTCAATTCGATCATGTTTCCCACCATCTTTGCGTTGGCCGCCCAGGGGCTCGGCAGCCGGTCGGCGCAAGGGTCGGGATTGCTGTGCTGCGCTATTGTCGGCGGCGCCATCGTGCCGCCGCTGATGGGACTTGCTGCTGACCTGACGTCGCTTGCCATGGCGTTGGTCGTGCCGGGGTTGTGCTACGCGGCTATCGGCCTGTACGGCTGGTTCTCGAGCAAGCCATTACGATGAGTGTTGGCGTCGCAGGCGCCGCGGTGAAGGCGCCTGCGAACATTCCGGATCAGATGGGTTCATCAAGGCCGAGCTGCACTTGCTCGGCGGCGCGCAAGACCGCACGTGCCTTGGCTTCGGTTTCCGCCCATTCCTTTTCAGGATCGGAATCAGCAACGATGCCCGCAGCCGCCTGCACGAACAAGGTGCCATTCTTGATCACGCCCGTACGGATGGCGATGGCGACGTCCATCTCGCCACCATAGCTGAGGTAGCCGGCCGCGCCGCCATAAATGCCGCGTCGCACCGGCTCGAGCTCATCAATGATTTCCATGGCCCGTACCTTCGGCGCACCGGTCAGGGTGCCTGCAGGAAATGCGGCGCGCAGCACATCCATGCTGCTCATCGACGGTTTGAGGGTGCCGGTCACGTTTGACACCAGATGCATGACATGGGAGTACTTCTCGATGGCCATGGTGTCGGTCACCTCCACGCTGCCCGTCTCGGAAATCCGGCCCACGTCGTTGCGGGCAAGATCGATCAACATGACATGCTCGGCAATCTCTTTCACGTCCTCTCGCAGCTCCTGGGCCAACGCGGCGTCTTCTGCTGCCGTGTTGCCGCGCGGGCGGGTGCCTGCCAGAGGGCGCACCGTGACTTTCGACTTGGTCTGGCCGTCTTCGGTAACAGACTCCTGGCGCACCAGAATTTCCGGCGATGCGCCCACGACCTGGAAGTCACCAAAATTCCAGAAGTACATGTAAGGCGAGGGGTTGAGCGAACGGAGCGCGCGGTACAGCGAGACCGGCGCATCCCGGAACGGCATCGCGATGACCTGTCCGACCTGCACCTGCATCAGATCGCCAGCGGCAATGTATTCCTTGGCCTTGGCCACTGCAGCCAGATAATCTTCTTTCTTGAAATCGCGTCTGGCCTCGGTCTGCAGGCTGGCCAGGCTGTAGGGCAGCTCGGGCGGCTTGCGCAGCTTGGCACGCAGTTCCAGCAGCCGCTTCTGCGCACGCGTATAGGCCTCGGGGCGCGAGGGATCGGCATACACCATCAGGTAGGTGCGCCCGGCCAGATTGTCGACAATGACGAGTTCATCGACATGCATAAGCATCAGATCGGGCGTGCCTTCACCCATGCCGGGTGGGAACGGTTTGACTGCGGGGCCCAGACGGGTTTCGATGTGGCGCACGGTGTCATAGCCGAAGTAGCCGGCCAGGCCGCCTGCGAAACGCGGCATGCCCGGGCGCAGGGCGACTTTGAATCGGGCCTGGTAGGCCTCGATGAATGCCAGCGGATCGCCCTGGTGGGTTTCGACGACCTTGCCATCGGTCAGCACTTCGGTTGTCTGGCCCGTGGCTCGAATGACCGTGCGTGCGGGCAGACCGATGAACGAATAGCGACCGAACCGCTCACCACCCACGACCGACTCCATCAGGCAGCTCATGTGGCCGCGCTGGGGCGTGTTGTGTGCCAGCTTCAGATAAATGGCCAGCGGCGTATCCAGGTCGACATAGGTGTCCTTGACCAACGGAATGCGGTTGTAGCCTTGTGCGGCCAATGCTTTGAATTCGATTTCGGTCATGTTGTCGGCGTCTTTGTGTAGTGAGGCGTGATGTTTCGATTCGGTTGGGTGCCGGGCGCTCAACAAAAAAGCCCGGCCAGTAGTCTGGTTCCGGGCTTGGAGATAGGGTTGCTGCTATCGGCTAATGATGTCGCTGCACACATCGGCCGGGAGAGGAATCATCACCACCCGGAAGACAAACGCCACCAGCGCCAATAGGCGCCAGCTTGCATTTGCAGATTCGCAGGTCGAGTCATCATGCGTCTATTCAGACTGAAGTTCGTTGCTGGGCTTGTTCGCACGCGCCACCCAATGTGACGCCTCGACAAGCGATGAAACTATACCATCGACTTCGAGCGTGCGCACATCGTGGCCCTCGTTGTAGCCATAGGGAACGAGCAGCACGCGCAAGCCCGCCGCCTGCGCAGACAGGCTGTCATTGCCCGAATCCCCGATGGCCAGCGCAGCCTGCGGGGCCACGCCCAGCAGCATGCAGGCATGTGCCATCGGCATGGGGTCGGGTTTTTTTCGGGCGCAAGTGTCGCCGCTGACCACCGCTTCGAAATACGGGGCTAGGCCGGTTCTCTCGAGCAGCGGCAGGGTGAACTGCTCGGGTTTGTTCGTCACCACTGCCAGGCGAAGTCCCTGCGCCCGCATGCTCTGCAGTCCCTCGATCACACCCGGATAGCAGGCCGCGCGCTTGCCATTGAAGGCATGATAGTGGCGAAAGAAGATGGCCCGAGCCTGCTCGAACAGGGCCTGTTCGGGGTCAGGGCCCGTCAGGTTGCCCACCAGGGTGCGCCTGACCAGATGTTCGACGCCTTTGCCCACGAAAGTGGTCACCAGATCGACGGGCAGGGCAGGCAGACCCAGTTCAATGCGCATGGCATTGGCAGCATCGGACAAGTCAGGGATGGAGTCCAGCAACGTCCCATCGAGATCGATGAGCACTGCTTTGATCGCGTGCTCGGCGCCCGTCATACGGCAACCGAATCCGCTTGGGCGATCTGCTGACGCAAGGCGTCGATCACCGCCTTGTAATCCGGTTTGCCGAAGATGGCGGACCCGGCCACAAAGGTGTCGGCGCCGGCAGCACGAATCTGGGCGATGTTTTCAACCTTCACACCACCGTCGATTTCCAACGAGATGTGTTGACCGCCTTCCTGCATGTAGCGATCGATGCGCAGTCGCGCCTCACGCAGCTTGGTCAGGGTGGACGGAATGAAGCTCTGGCCGCCGAAACCGGGGTTGACCGACATCAGCAGGATCACGTCGACCTTGTCCATGACGTGGTCCAGGAAGGAGAGGGGTGTGCCGGGATTGAACACCAGTCCGGACTGACAGCCCGCTTCACGAATGAGCGACAAGCTGCGATCGATATGGCGCGACGCTTCCGGATGAAACGTAATGATATTGGCACCGGCACGTGCAAATTGCGGAATGATCGCGTCGACCGGTTCCACCATCAGATGCACATCGATGGGCACATCCACATGTGGCCGGATCGCCTCGCACACCATGGGGCCGATCGTCAGGTTGGGAACA
>JBAZPE010000006.1:0-15672 GCA_041648375.1 Burkholderiaceae bacterium
CATCACGCGCCGCCGGCTTGCTTTCGCGTTCGTGGGCGAGCGCCAGAGCCTGCACGAAATCCGGCGGATGGGTGTAGCTCACGTATTGCAGCGCATCGGCAATGCTTCCGACGATATCCTCGGCGTCGATTGTGGCCACGGCGAACTCCGGTCAGAGGTTACTGGATGGTGATGCCGGCCTGCTTGATGACCTCGGCCCATTTCTTGACTTCGGCGCGGGTGTGATCCTGGAACGCCTTGGGGGACGTTTCCTGTGCAGGCAGGACGACAATGCCCTGCTCGACCATTTTTTGCGTGAAGCTCTGGTCCTGCAGCGCGCGCTCGTAGGCTTTGAAAACGGTCTGCACCACGGCATCCGGGGTGCCCTTGGGCGCATACAGACCATACCAGGTCGATACCTGGAAGTCCGGCAAGGCCTGCTCGGACATCGTCGGCACGCCAGGGAACTGATCCATACGCTGGGTGGCCGTCAGCCCCAGTGCACGCAACTTGCCGCCACGCGTCTGGGGCAGCGCCGTGTTGGTCTGATCGAACATGGCATCCACCTGCCCCCCCATCAAGTCGTTCAATGCCGGACCGGCGCCCTTGTACGCCACAGGGGTGACCTCCATGCCGGCACGGCTGGCAAACATCGCCGCCACCAGATGCGAGGTCGAGCCCACGCCTGCGTTGCTGAAATTAAGTTTCCCCGGATGCTTCTTGCCGAAGTCGATCAGTTCCGAAGTCGTTTTGTAGGGCGAGTTTTCACCGACCAGCAGCACCAGGGGTGTATCGGGAAAGCGGAACACAACTCGAAAATCTTCGACCGGGTCATAGGGCAGCTTTGCGTACATGGAAGGCGCAGCCGCCATATAACCCACGTGCCCGACCAGGAAGGTATAGCCGTCGGGCGTGGCCCTGGCCGCCTTGGCCGCGCCTATCGTCCCGCCTGCCCCGCCTGCGTTTTCCACCAGGATGGTCTGTTTGAGTTCCTGCGACACGCGGTTGGCGATATTGCGCGCCATGGCGTCCGTCGGGCCACCTGCTGCGAAGGGCACGATCCAGGTGATGGCGCGCGTCGGATAGGCATCCTGGGCCAGTGCAGGGGCGCCCAGTGACAGGCAGGCCAGCGTCGTCGCAACCGCGATCAGTGTTTTCATGTGTCTTCTCCACTCATTTTTGAATAAAAGGTGCTCCGTTGTCGGGCCGCGCGCGTCACCCGAGTCCCGGGTGCGACGCAGCAGGCCCGGATCGAGGCTCATCCCTTGCGCTCGCGCCCTCCTGCGCCGGGCTGATAAAGGGTCTCGCGCATGCGATCCACCATCTGGGGGGCCGAGCCGAGATACTGGGCTGGGTCACACAGGCGATCGATGGCCGCGCGGTCCAGCTTGCCGGATACTTTTTCGTCTTCATGCAGCACGTCGGCCAAGGGACGAGACGATGTGGCGGCCACGCGGCAGGCGTCATACACCACGTCGTGTGCGGTCTGGCGCCCGATATGCGGGGCCAGGCCCATCATCACGGCTTCGGCAACGATCAGGCCGCCGGACAGGTCGAGGTTCTTGCGCATGCGTGCGGTGTCGACTTCAAGCCCGGCCAGCATGAACTTGGCCTGATGCAAGGAACCTGCCGTCAGCACGAAGGCCTCGGGAATCGCCGACCACTCGATGTGCCATGGGCCGGTTGCGCGCTCGAAGTCCTGCAGGATGGCATCAAGCGCCAGCCCAGCGTGCTGGCGCACGGTTTTGGAGGCGCTCCACATCAGCTCGCACGAAATCGGATTGCGTTTCTGCGGCATGGTGCTGGACGCGCCACGTCCCTTGACGAAAGGTTCGAACGCCTCCCCCAGTTCATTGGTCATCATCAGCATCACATCAAGCGCGATCTTGCCCAAGGAAGATGTCACCAGACCAAGAAACTGCACGGCTTCGGCCAGGCCATCACGCGCCACATGCCAGGTCACGGGTGACGCCTCCAGCCCCAGATCCTCCATCAGCGCGGCATGCACCGCCAGGCCCTGATCGCCCAGCGAGGCCAGCGTGCCGGCCGCGCCCCCGAACTGACCCACCAGCACGCGCGGGCGCAGTTGATCGAGCCGCTGGCGATGTCGGCGAATCATCAGCAGCCACACGGCGGCCTTATATCCGAAGGTGATGGGCAAGGCATGCTGCAGGTGCGTGCGGCCCGCCATGGGGGCATCGCGGTAACGCTCGGCCATCTGATCCAGAATCTCGTCCAGTTCCTGGAGGTCGCGATCGATGATGACCAAGGCATCGCGAATCTGCAGCACGGTCGCCATATCCATAATGTCCTGCGTGGTCGCCCCCCAATGCAGGTACTCGCCTTCCGGGCCGCACATTTTGGAAAGCTGATGCACCAGTGGCAGGATGGGGTAGCCCACGATCTCGGTCTCGGCCTTCAGCACATCCAGATCGATGGCGGCGGCATCGGCACGCGCTTCGATCGCCCGAGCGGCCGCTTCCGGGATGACACCCAGCTTGCCCTGCACCCGGGCGAGCGCCACCTCGGTTTCGACATAACGCCGCACGGTGGCGGCGTCATCGAACACCTCGCGCATTGCGGGCGTGCCGAACATGTCTTTGAAAATGGCTGATTCGAGTACCGAAATAGGCATGATATATGTACGCTCTATAGAAGTTGTACGTACATATTATGCATTGAAATCGCAGCCGTCAACCTGCCTGAGGAAAACGTGTCGTGGCCAGGGTAAACACGCAGAAATGCACGATCACGTCACGATCACCTTGAGAACTCGCGTCAACAAGGCCAGTGCGGCGATAGAATTGAAACCTGCCCCTGTTAGTGAAGACTATGTCCTCCGTATCGCTGTACAGCAAGATCGCCGAAGTGCTCGCCCATCGAATCGCCAGCGGCGAGTATCCCGTGGGGTCGGCCATTCCCACGGAAAACGAACTGGCGCAGGAGTTCGACGCGAGCCGCCATACCGTGCGTGCGGCCTTGCGACAGATTCAGGATCTGGGGCTGATTTCGCGGCGCAGGGGCAGCGGCACGATTGTCGAAGCCCAAGGCACCAAGGCGGGCTACAGCCAGTCGCTCTCGTCTTTGGAAGATCTGGTTCAACTGGCGGCGCGCACGCCACGCACCGTGCACAAAATGCAGGAAGTCGTGCTGGATACCGAACTGGCTGCGCAACTGGGCTGTGCGCCGGGCAGCCGCTGGTTGCGCATCAGTTCCACGCGGGGCGAGCCCGGCATGGCGCCCAATGTCTGGACCGATCTTTATGTGGATGCGCATTACAAGACGGTGCGCCCGCTGGTCCAGGCGCACCCCGACCGACTGGTCTCGGACCTGATCGAAACGCACTTCGGGCGGCGCATCGCATCAGTCGAACAGACGATCTCGGGCGCAGCCATTCCTGCGGCACTGGCCAAACCGCTGGAGATCGCGCCTAATGCGCCGGGCCTGATGATCCTGCGCCACTACCGCGACCAGGCGGGTGTGGTGCTGCTGGCGTCAGTCTCCTATCACCCGGCCGATCGCTACAAATTCTCGACCACGCTGATACGCCAGCAGTGATCGCCAAAAGGCATGGAAAAACCCCAAGTGCTGGATATGTCGCCAACGTCTTGGGGTCAGTTCGGACAAGTGTCCAACCTAATGCGTGCAGACCAACAACCGGCGTGCGTTGAGGCCTGCAACCGATCAGCTCGCGGGATAGACCCAGACGTGCTTGGCAGGAAGCGCCAGGCGATGCGGGCCCGCCGCCAGGCTGTCGTGGCCATACGCACGCAACGTGGGTTTGGACGCTGATTGCTCGCCGGGGAAGCGGAACAGATATTCCCACTTGTCGCCCAGATACATCGTGGTTACCAGCGACAGATCGAGCTGGTTGCCATCGGCGTCGTCGGCCAGGCGTACCTGTTCGACACGAATCACGGCAACGGCGGGTTGGCCCTCGCGCACACCTTCGCCTGCCCGGCCCCAAACCGACCAGCCATCACCCTGCACACGCGCCATACCATCGCGCACCTCGCTGACCTGACCCTGCAGCCGATTATTGCTGCCCATGAATTCGGCGCAGAACAAGGTGGCGGGCGAACCGTACATTTCCTGGGGCGTGCCTTGCTGCTCGATCTTGCCATTGTTCAACAGCAGGATGCGATCAGAAATTGCCATGGCTTCGTTCTGGTCATGGGTCACCATCAGGGCAGACAGGCCAAGCCGCAGAATCAGTTCGCGCAGGAACGCACGCGCTTCTTCGCGTAACTTGGCATCCAGGTTCGACAGGGGTTCGTCGAGCAGGATGACCGGTGGGTTATAGACCAGCGCACGCCCAATGGCCACGCGCTGCTGCTGCCCACCCGAGAGCTGGTGCGGGTGACGCTGCCCCAGATGCCCGAGCCCCAACTGGTCCAGCACATCCTGCACGCGCTTCTTGATCTCCCCTGCCGGCAGTTTGCGCAGTTTCAGCGGATAGGCCACGTTTTCGAACACGGTCTTGTGTGGCCACAAGGCGTAGGACTGGAAGACCAGACCCAGATTGCGTTCTTCGGCCGGCACTTCATTGCGCGCCACGCCGTCATAGACCACGCGATCGCCAATCGATATTTTTCCCTGCTTCGGCCCTTCCAACCCGGCCACGGCACGCAGAAGCGTGGTTTTCCCACTGCCCGAGGGTCCCAGAAGCGACACCACTTCGCCCTGTTTCAGGTTCATCGACACGCCCTTGAGCACAGGGGTATCGCCGTAGTCCAGATGCAGGTTATCTACAGAAAGCTCAATCATGTAATTTCACTCCGAATCGCAGGGCGATGCCCAAGCCGACGACGACCAGCACAATATTGATAAAGGAAAGCGCAGCGACGATATCGATCGCGCCCGACGCCCACAGCGACACGAGCATGGAACCGATGGTTTCCGTGCCGGGCGACAGCAGATACACGCCCGTGGAATACTCGCGCTCGAAAATCAGGAACATCAGCAACCAGGAACCGATCAGCCCGTACTTGGCCAGGGGCACGGTGACGTGGCGCGTGACCTGCGAGCGGGTCGCACCGGCTGAGCGGGCCGCCTCTTCCAGTTCGGGGCCGACCTGCAGCAGCGTGGAAGAAATCAGGCGCAGGCCATAGGCCATCCACACCACGGTGTAGGCCACCCACACGCTGAAGATGGTGCTGCGAAGACTGCGCAGGCTTTCAACGAAATGATCCTGCAGCCACGTGGCAAAAGGCAGCACCGACAGCCAGCCGTCTTCCAGGGAATCGTTCAGCCACATCGGCACGAACAGGAACACCCAGAGAAAAGCCAGACCCGCCAGCAGGCCCGGCACGGCGCGCGGTACCAGCACGCTGTAATCCAGAAAGCGCGTGGTGTTGTCTGGCTTGCGATGCATGGCCAGGCCGATGAACGTGTAGCAGATCACCGCGGCCGCGCCGCCGAACACGCCGATGGCGACCGAGTTCACGATGGCGCGAATCAGGTTGGGCTGCGAAAACACGGTGCGAAACGCGTCCAGCGACAACACATCCAGCAGATTGACGCCCATGCCCCAGTTCGAGACGAACGCGCGCAGCAGCACACCCACCAGCGGCACCACGATGGTGACGAACAACCACAGGCCCACGACGGAACCCGCCAGCCAGCGCCATTTGCCCAGGGGCAATGCGCGGGCACGTGATGCCTTGCCTTTCACGGTCACGAAACGGTTGGCGGTGCGCATCAGTCGGCGCTGCAGCATCACCAGCGGAATCGTCATGCAGATCAGCACCACGGCAACCGCGGCCATCAGATGGTAAGAAGGAATGCCCAGCTTGTTGGTGAGTTTGTAGAGGTAGGTCGCCAGCACCAGGTTGCCTTCCGGGTCACCCAACACCAGCACCAGGCCGAACACTTCCAGTCCCAGGAAAAACAGAAGCACCGACGCGTAGAGCATGGCCGGTCGCACCATGGGCAGGCTCACCGAAACCATGACACGCAGCGGCGTCGCGCCGGCCACGCGCGCAGCTTCCTCGACATCCGATCCCATGCTGCGCAATGCCGACGAAATATAGAGATAGGCGTGCGGCACGTGCGTCAAACCGGCAATGATGACGATGCTGGTGAGCGAATACACGTTCCAGGGGATGAATCCCAACAGGTTCTGCGCCCACAGCGACAGAAAGCCTACCGGGCCGGCTGCCACGACATAGCCGAAGCCCAACACCATGGGCGAGACAAACACCGGGACAAGGATCAGAGGCTCGATCCAGCGCCGACCGGGCAGATCGGTGCGTATCATCAGAAACGCCAGCATGCCGCCCAGCGGCACGGCGATGATGAACAGGCCGAAAGCGACGATGAAGCCGCTCCTGAGCGCCTTGTAGAAATCATCGTCGGCGAAGATGAAGCGAAACGCATCCAGACTCAGCGTCTTGGATGGCTGAAAGAAGGGAGCCGATAGAAAGCTCTGATAGATGATGAGCGCGAGCGGGACGTAAATCGCCAGCGAGGCGATCAGTACCACCACACCGCGCGGCAGGGACTGCCATTTTCTGCGCAAGGACTGCATCGAGTCATCCTGTGGGTGCGAACTGAATCCTCACCCCGCGCATGGTGCGCGGGGCGAGTTCGGGGTCAAACAGTTGGAGCTGACGTTCTGCGGAACGTTTATTTATTGGCTGCGGCGCGCCATTGCTTGATGAAGGCCAGACGCTTGTTCTGCTCGAGGTATTCCAGCAGGGTTTCGTCAACCGGAATGGGCTTGAGTGCGCCACCCAGCTTCTTGGTCATGCCATCGATGTCGTTGTCACCAGGGATGTCATCACGAATGGACGCCAGATCCGACTGGTTGGCCATCACGTCCTGACCCTTGTTCGAGAGCAGGAAGTCGAGCCACAGGCGGGCAGCGTTCTTGTTCTTTGCGCGCTTGCTGATGAAGGCGACACGCGAAAGCACCAGGGTGTAGTCGGTGGGGTAGGAAATACCGATAGAGGGGTCGGTCTTGGCGCGCGTCTCGGCGTAGGAGCCCAGAATGTTGTAGCCGATCAGGTTCTCACCCGAGGAGACGCGTTCCATCATGGTGCCGGTCGAGGACTGCACCACCAGGCCGCCCTTGGCAATGTCGGCCAGGTCTTCGAAGTACTTGGGGTCACTGCGACTGTCCTGCACGGCCAGCATGAAACCCACGGCGGACTTCTCGATGTCGTAGGTCGTGACCTTGTTCTTGAACTTGTCGGTCTGGGCCGCGATCAGCTTGCCCAGCGCAGCGTGCGACTTCGGCACATCGCCCTCGGGAACCAGGCGCTTGTTGTAGATGAACACGGCGGGCTCGTAGGTCGTGCCATAGGCCGTGTCTTTCCAGACTGCCCATTTGGGCAGCTTGCCGATCTCGGGCGAGGTGTACTTGCCTGCATAGTCGGTGGCCAGACGCATGGCCGAATCCATGGAAGAACTCCACACGATATCGCCACTGCTGCCGCCAGACGCCTGCTCGCTGATGTAGCGGTTGTAGAGCTCGGTGCTGTTCATGTCGTTGTACTCGACACGCACATCGGGATAGACCGCTTCGAACGCCTTGATGATCGGCGCCGCAGCCTTGGTGTCGGTAGTCGAATAGATAACGACCTTGCCTTCTTTCTTGGCGCCGTCGATGATCGATTGATAGTCGCCGGGATAGCCGGCGGGAACAGCCTGAGCGGAGGCGTTGGTCGCGGCGAATGCAGCGAAGACGGCGCAAGCGGCCGCCAGACGTGACTGGGCAAACATTGTCTTCTCCAGAATATGAATAAGCGCGACAGGTCTTGGCCTGCGCATCGTGGCCCATTCTAGGAGCCGCTTGCTGTCCGCGTCCTGTCAGCGCGCGGGCACCACGCTAGGGGTTATCCCGAGGGATGGCGCCGCCGACACGACGCCGGTATCGGTCACCAGGCGCGTCCAGTTCTGCACGAAACGGGCGTGAAGCTGCTGATCCAGCCCCACCAGCAGCGCCGGGCTGAGCACCACCGGCTGCACGATGCCCTGCGAGCGTTTCACGATGGCATCCGGTGTCCAGCGACCCGGCACGTCTTCCATGATCGACCCCAGTCCGGTCTGGTCCGAGGCCACCGCCTGGCCTGCCGGCGAGAGCAGATAGTCGACCAGCGCGCGTGCCAGCTCAGGGCGAGGCGCGGTGCGCATGATGAGCACCGAGCGCGCCAGCACCAGCACATAGTCGCGCGGGAAAATCACCCCGATGCGCGCGCCTGCAGCCTGCCTGGCCAACGCATAGGAGCCGAGCACGTTGTAGCCCAGATCCAGTTCCCCTTTCTCGATGCCGTCCATGATCTCGACCGAGGTGAACGACAACTTGGCGTCGACCTGACCGAACGCATTGGCCAGCGCCCAGAAATTCGAGGACAGCAACTCGTCCTGCTTGGCCAGCAGATAACCCAGACCACTGGCCGCAATGTCATACGTGCCCACACGGCCTTGCAGCGTGACCCGGTCCCGGGCGAGCACGTTGATGAACTCCTGACGCGTGCGCGGTGCCGTGGCCTCGCCGTAACGATCGAGGTTGTAGACGATCACGGCGGGTTCGAACGTAAAGCCAAATACCTCATCGCGCCATTTCGCCCAGGCAGGCAACCGGCCCGCCTGAGGCGACTGGTAGCGCATGGCGTAACCATCGTTGGCCAGCCGGATCTGCAGATCGGCGGCTGAACTCATCAGAATGTCCACGTCGCTTAACGTGCCGGCCACGGCGGCATCATAGAGTTCACGTGCGCCCATCTCGCGATAGACAACATCGACATCCGGGCGATCTTCCTGAAACCCCTTGATCAGCGGTGCCACCACCGGCGTGTCGGTGGGCCCGGCCATCACCAACGTGCGTCGCGCGGGTTGCGGCGCAGGGAAATGCGTCTGCACCGTCTCGGCGGCCAGGGTGGGTGGCGATGGCAGCGCCAGCGCAAGACTGAGCAGCAGCATCGCAAACACGCTGGCGCGACGCCCGCCCGATGGCGTGCGCCTGGGGCGTGTGCCGGTACGCGCCAGCGGCAGGACGATGCGTGCGGACAGTCCGCCACCCGGGCGGTCTCGCAACGACAGGCTGCCGCCATGGGCGATCGCCACGTTGCGCACGATGGCCAGCCCCAGGCCTGAACCGGTCGATGTCTCGCTGGTGCGACCCCGTACGAAACGCTGCTGCACGGCGTCTTTCTCGTCGTCGGCAATGCCCGGCCCGCGATCGCTCACCGTCAATGCCACGCGATCGCCGGAGATCGCCTGGGCCTGTATGTCTATCATCCCCTCGGGCGCATAGCGCAGCGCGTTATCGACCAGATTGCGCAGCATCTCCCTCAGGGCCACGCGGTCGCCCAGAACGCGGGCGCGACGCACCTCGAGTGCCACGGAAATATTCAGGCGCTGCGCCTGCAGCGGTCCCACCCGGCGCCGGGTGGCATTGATCGTTTCGGCCACACCCACCTGTGCCTGTTTCTGCATGCCCAGACGATGGCTGATGGTGGCATCCATGAGCAACTGATGAATCAGATCGCTGGCCTGGGTGGCATTGTGATGAATGCGCGCCACGCGTTGCCGCATGCGCACCGGATCGGGGTCATCCAGCGCCACCTCGGCCTGGGCCCGCAACGATGCGAGTGGCGTGCGCACCTGATGGGCGGCGTCGGCCACCAGGTTGTTCAACGTTTCCATGACCCCCGCCAGGCGCTGCATAAACACGTTCAGCGCTTCGACCAGGCGCTGCACCTCGCGCGGCACCGGCTCGGTAAAGGGTTGCAGATCGTGGGGGGCACGCGCGCGCAACTCCCGCGCCAGGCTGCGCAGGGGCGCGAAGGCGCGGCCGATGCCAAACCACAGCAGCGCCAGCGCCACAATCACGACCGCCACCAAGGGCCACACACTGCGGTTCAGAATTTCGGAGGACAGGGCATCGCGTGCCCCTCGCGTCTCGGCGACCCGCACGGTGACCCATCCCGCATGCTGGTTCGATGACACCAGTCGACCGACCGTGGCCACCCGAATCGCCTCATCGTGATAGCGGCTATTGACGAATACGGGATCGGGTCCCGTGGCCAGCGCCACGCCAGGCGCCAGGTCTTCATACCCGGTAATCAGCCCGCCATCGGCATCGCGCACGGCGTAGAACACGCGCTCCTGGCTGGACATCATGGCAAGCGACGAATACGGCGGCTCGACGGTGACACCGCTCTCGCCCAACTGAACCGAGCCCGCGATCGTCAGGGCCGAAGCCGCCAGCAACCGATCGAAAGCCTGATCGGCTGCCGTGTGCGCGTAGCCGCGCAGGAACATGACCACGGCGAAGGTGGCCAGCACGAGCAGCGCAAACGCCACGGAAAACACGCGACGCTGAATCGAGAATGCATTAGGTGGCAGCATCGTGCACACGAACCTGATAGCCCACACCGCGCACCGTGACGATGTCCAGCGAGGCATTGCCCAACTTCTTGCGCAGGCGTGAAATCAGCAGCTCCAGGGCATTGAGCGAGGCCTCGTCGGCCTCGAACAATTGCGTCATCAGGCGCTCCTTGACCACGGTCTGACCCAGGCGCGACAGCAGGATTTCCAGCAGACGGAATTCGCGCCGCCCCAACTCCAGCGGCACGCCGCCCATGCTGGCACTGCGATTGGCGATGTCCACCATCAGGCTGCCGTAATGCTGCTGGCTGGTCGTCTGACCGGCAGGCCGACGCAACAACGCGCGCAAGCGGGCCTCCAGCTCCCGCAGATCGAATGGCTTGACCATGTAATCGTCGGCGCCAAGATCCAGCATGTCGATCTTGTCCTCGATTTCCGCACGCGCCGTAATGACCAGCACGGGCGCGTCCCACCCACCGGCGCGCAATTCGCGTATGACGGCAAAACCATCCTTGCCCGGCAGATTGATGTCGAGCACCAGCGCATCCCAGGCGCCCTCGCCTGCCCACCGAATGGCAGCCTCGCCATTGCACACCCACTGCACGCTGTGGCCAGCCCCACGCAGCTTGCTTTCGATGGCCTCGCCCAGGTCGATGTTGTCCTCAACCAGAAGAAACCGCATTGTTACTCTCGGATTTTTATTATGGTTTGACCAGTGTAGCCCGGCGTATGATTCGTATCACCGCGCGACTTAGGCGACCCAATCGAATGTATACCTCACTGCTGGCCGTACTGATCGGCGGCGCGCTCGGAAGCGCGGCACGCTGGCTGATCGGCATCAGACTGAACGCGGTTTTCCCCAACATGCCCTTGGGTACTGTGCTCGTAAATCTGGTCGGCGGGTTCATCATCGGGGCGGCCATGGCATTTTTCCTGAAGTCTCCCCAGTCCGATCCCGCCCTGCGGGTGTTCATCATCACCGGTCTGTGCGGAGGCTTCACCACCTTTTCCGCTTTCTCGCTGGAAGTGGTGACCATGTTGCAGAATGGACGGGCAGGCTGGGCAGCCACGACCATTCTGGTTCATCTGGTGGGATCGCTTGCGATGACGTTTGCCGGGTTCATGCTGATGCAGCGGGTGCAATAGTTCATGCCGATGCAGCGGGTGCCGCGATTCGTGCACATGCAGCGATGGTGCAGTGAACCTGGTCCGCCCTACTGGATTCGAACCAGTGACCGCTCGCTTAGAAGGCGAGTGCTCTATCCAACTGAGCTAAGGGCGGAATGAAAAAGCCGCGTCGATCGAATGTGGCCTGGTGGCAACGTCTCGACGGGCCGTAAGTGTACCAGCGCCCGGTGCGGGCGTGGGCGCAACACATTCGACAACTGGCATTACAACCTATATACCGAATACATGACCGCTTGATGTACATTTCTCCGTCATCGAGCTCAGGCATATCGTTCTGAGCCGTATCGTTCTCCCGCCCGCACGTCCATCATGGTCAAACTCATGCCGTTCTATCCTGCTTCGCGCCTGCTCGGCGCCGCCGCCCTCGTTGGCGCCCTCGCCCTGCCCAGCCTTGCCTCGGCCGGCGTGGCCTATAGCCTGGATCGCCCGTCCGCCTCGCCGGGCGACACGGTGCGCGTGAGCGCGACATTCTTCAACGACACCAGCGCGGGGGCCATTTTCGATGTACCCAGCCAGATCGTGTTGCAGTGGCGGGGCGCCGATGGCCAGATCGTGCGCAGTATTGCGAAATCGGCCAGCGGACGCAGCAAGCTGAACGTGCCCGTGAACAATTTTGCGAACACGTTCTGGGAAGCTGTCGTCCCAGTGACCGCACGCGGCTTGCAGGCGGTCTCGATCGAAGGCGAAAAAGTGCTGCTGGCGCTGGACGCCACGGGCCGCGACAGTGGCACCCCGGCCACCGCGGCTGCCACGGTGCCGGTCACCGATCCCAAGACGGGCGTTCGGGTACCTGACGCCCAGGTCGCTAGACTGGGCGCGGCCACCGAGTACGGCCCATCGCCCGAAGACGCTGCGCGTTACCCACAGCGCGTCGAATCACCCGCCTTCGAGCGGTTCCGCTCATCGATCTCGGAATACGAACCGGTCTATTTCAGTGTGGGCACCCGCGGCATCACCACTGCACGCTTCCAGCTCAGCGCCAAGTATCGTCTGTTCAATCCCGCAGCCGGCGCCCAGCCCGGCTTCGCAGAAAACCTGTACCTGGCCTATACCCAGCGATCGCTATGGGATCTGGACGGCGATTCCAAGCCGTTCATCGACACCACGTTCAACCCCAGCGCGTTCTGGTTGAACGACAATCTGTGGACATCCGAGAGCCAGAACTGGCGACTGGGTGGGCAGGTGGGCGTCGAACATCGTTCCAACGGCAAGGACGGCGTGGACTCCCGTTCGGTGAACAACACCTTCCTGCAACCGTCGCTTGCTTATCGCTTTGACGGTGGCAGCACCTTGGCCTTCTCGCCACGCGTGCGTCAGTATTTCAAGGTGGCCAAGGAGAACAGCGACTACAGCGACTTCGCCGGCCATGTGGACTGGAACCTGCGTTTCACCCATGCCTCGGGCGCCGTGGCCTCGGTCATGTACCAGCAGGGCGAACAGAAACGGCGCACCACCCAGCTCGACCTGGCCTGGCCACTGAAAAAGACCTGGCTGGACATGAACGGCTACGTGCACCTGCAGTATTTCAACGGTTACGGCGAAACCCTGCTGGGCTACAACGAACGCAATCGTTCGCAGTTCCGCATCGGTCTATCGCTGGTGCCCTGAGCCCTCGGGCTCAACGCCCATGGCGTTCGCGCCATGCGGCAAAATCGATCGAGGTTTGCGGGTCGGTCGCGGGATACAAACCCAATATCGATCGCCCCCCGCGAACCTGTTCGGTCACGAAATCCTCGAAGGCTGTCATATCGGTCGCCTCTGCAGCGATCTCATCGGCCAGATGAGCGGGAATGACGATCACGCCATCCGCATCGCCCAGCATGACATCCCCCGGAAACACTGGGGCATCACCGCAGCCGATGGGCACGTTGATATCGATGGCCTGATGCAGCGTCAGATTGGTGGGCGCTGACGGACGGTGATGAAAGGCGGGGATTTCCAGTCCCGCGATTTCGGCTGAGTCACGGAACCCTCCGTCGGTGACGACACCGGCCACGCCACGCATCTGCAGCCGTGTGACCAGAATGCCGCCGGCCGACGCGGCACGGGCATCTTTGCGACTGTCCATCACGAGCACGGCACCGGGCGGGCACATCTCGACCGCCTTGCGTTGCGGATGCGCCCGATCCTTGAACACCTCGATCCGGTTCAGATCTTCGCGGGCAGGCATATAGCGCAAGGTGAACGCCTCACCCACCATGGATTCGGCCATGGCGTGCAGGGGCCGCACGTCCTGGATCATCTGGTGATTCAGGCCTCGCTTGAATAGACACGTGGCCACGGTCGCGGTGCTGATTTTCTTGAAAGCGGCGCGCGTTTGCGGGCTGAGCGTATAGGGGGAATTCGGCATGGTCGGTTCCTAGAAGATATCGGGTTCGCCTACTGCTGCACCAAAATCGGTGCGCAGGAAATCGAAATCGCAGCCCTCGTGGGCTTGCTGGATGTGGCTTGAAAACATCCAGCCATAACCGCGCTCGAAGCGAGCCGGCTGAGGTTGCCAGGCGGCCTTGCGTCGACTGAGTTCCTCGTCGGAGACTTTCAGGTCGATACGGCGCTCGGCCACATCGACCTCGATCATGTCGCCGGTCTGCACCAGTCCCAGCGGCCCGCCCACATAGGCTTCCGGGGACACGTGAAGAATACAGGCGCCATAGCTGGTGCCGCTCATGCGCGCATCCGAGATGCGAACCATGTCCCGCACGCCCTGACGCACCAGTTTGGCCGGAATCGGCATCATGCCCCACTCGGGCATGCCGGGTCCGCCTTGCGGGCCGACATTGCGCAGGATCAGCACATGGTCAGCGGTGACATCCAGATCGTCGCTGTCGATCATCGCTTTCATCGCGGGATAACTATCGAACACCAGGGCCGGTCCGGTGTGCTTGCGCAGCCCGGGCTGCGCCGCTGCCGGTTTCATGACACAGCCTTCCGGGGCAAGATTGCCGCGCAACACGGCCAGCGAGCCTTCGGCATAGACCGGGTTCTCCAGTGGGCGGATGACATCCTCGTTGAAGACGCGCGCCTGGGCGATGTTCTCGCCCAGCGTTTTTCCCGTGACCGTCAGCGTGTCGAGTTTCAGGTGCTGCGTGATGCGGGTCATCAACGCCGGCAACCCACCGGCATAAAAGAAATCTTCCATCAGATAGGTATCGCCATTGGGACGAATATTGGCGATCACCGGCACGCGCCGACTGGCATATTCGAAGTCGTCCAGACCGATATCACAGCCCGCACGGCGCGCCTGCGCGATGACGTGAATGATGGCGTTGGTCGAACACCCCATGGCCATGGCTACCGCAATCGCATTCTCGAACGACGCCCGCGTCTGGATACGGGCAGGCGTCAGGTCCTCCCAGATCATCTCCACCAGCCGCCGGCCGGAAGCGGCCGACATGCGCATGTGATTGACGTCCGCCGCGGGGATGGAGGATGCCCCGGGAAGCGTCATGCCGATGGCTTCGGCAATGGCGGTCATGGTGCTGGCGGTACCCATGGTCATGCAGTGGCCGTGGCTGCGCGCAATACCGCCCTCTATGCCCACCCACTGTTCCTGGTTGATCAAACCGGCGCGCCGGTCATCCCAGAATTTCCAGGCGTCCGAACCCGAACCCAGTACCTTGCCCTCATGATTGCCACGCAGCATGGGGCCGGCCGGCACATAGATCGCGGGCAGCCCGGCGCTGGTGGCGCCCATCAACAGCGCCGGGGTGGTTTTGTCGCAGCCGCCCATCAGCACCACGCCATCCACGGGATGGCTGCGCAACAGCTCTTCAGCCTCCATGGCGAGCATGTTGCGATACATCATGGTGGAGGGCTTGACGAAGTTTTCCGACAGCGACAGCGCTGGCAACTCTATCGGGAAGCCACCGGCCTGGAACACGCCGCGCTTGACGTCTTCAACTCGGGACTTGAAGTGCGCATGACAGGGATTGATGTCGGACCAGGTATTCAGAATCGCGACCATGGGACGGCCGACCCAATCGTCGGGCCCATATCCCATTTGCATGAACCGCGACCGGTGCCCGAAGCCACGTAAATCGTCGGTGGCAAACCAGCGCGCACTGCGCAACTGGTCAGGCGTCTTGCGCGGGGGGACGGTGCTCTCGGTGGACATGCTGTCTCCTGTCTCGTTGATGGTTGTCGTGTTCGTCCGACAGCATGTTGTCGGAC
>JBAZPE010000007.1:0-13980 GCA_041648375.1 Burkholderiaceae bacterium
GAATTCGGGTGCCGCCGCGGCGGGCAATCCAAGCTTGGATGAGACTGCCGCCACCAGCGCTTCGGGGCTGTGGTCCAAAGGCAGTTTTAATTCGGAGATGCGTAACATTAAAAAATCCCGGCCGCGCAAAAAAGCGCAACCGGGATTTTAACTGGCTTCATCTGCGGCCGTTGAAATCAGGCGACAGGCGAAGGCGGGACGACCGGAGGATCGCTGGGCGTTGGAGGGGTACCGGGTGACGGTTCGCCCGGAATAGGGTGTTCGCCGGGCAGGGGCGATTCGCGGTGGTCGGCATGCACGCTGTGTGCATGAACCATGCAGGCCAGGACAGACGTGCCGTGGGCGACCAGTGGGGCAGTGTGCATAATGACTCCTTTTCGCGCTACGAAGGTGAGCGATACGCCTTTAAGGTGCAAGGAACATGCCCGGCACATGTGGTTTTCCCGTCACACACCGCGTCTCCAGCGGAAACAGCCGATACCGATTATGTCTTGCGCGCGGCGGCATTCGCCCTAAGCGCCTGAGCCGTCGGCACAATTCTTAAAGCTGGCGCAGTGTGTTGGCATGTCTGAACACGTATCGATACAAGATCGCCGGGCTCGAAATTCATGGCGTGACGTAACCTGATCGTGCCGAGCTTCAGAGAGGGCTCGTTTTTGAACATTGCGCTGAGGGAGTAATCATGAAGAACAAAGCGATTTTGGTTGTGCTGCTGGCTATGTCTGCGTTGACGGCAGGCTGCAATACTGTTGATGGTGCCGGGCGCGATATCGAGCGTGGTGGCGAGAAGATCCAGGGCGCAGCCAACCGTTGATGCATCGGGCGTCAGCTTACGCGGCGACTCGCGCGGGCTGACACCGACCCACAACGAAACTGCTGTACGACGAAACGCACTACCTTTTGGTAGTGCGTTTTGTTTTGACGGTTTCCTTCTCTTACAGTTCGCAGCGACTGACGCCCTTTGGTTACCACAAACGAAGACTTTCGAAACAATTGATCGGTAAAGTGTGAATAGTGCTCATCAAGGAGGAATCATGTTTCGCACCACGCCGACATTGACTCCTGACCAGTTCCGCTGGTTGAAGGAGTTAGGCACACAACGCGTCGCCGCCCGCTGCTTGCCGGCTGCCGTTCGCGATCAGTTGGTATCCCTGAACTACATCACCGCCCCTGACGACGGCCTTGCTCGCATGACGGGCCATGGCCAACGTGCAATCGGCAGTCACGTCGCTCCGTAGTCACTGCGCGTTAGACCGGAGCCAGCCAGGGCCTGGTGCATAATGGCCGATTATGTCGATTCTGGAGTTCGCAATGCGAGGAATGGTTCTGGCAGCTGGTGTTTTGGCAGTGGCCATTGCAGGGTGTGCGTCCAAGGGCGTACAGGAATCCGATAAGGATTTTCCCACTGCGAGCTTCACCGTAGACACCGACTATGAAGCCGCATACCGTCGTGCCAGTGAGTTCCTGCGTGTGTGCTGGACTGACGCCGAGCACCGCTATGGCGTGCGCTACGAAGTGCTGCGCAATGTGGACCGGAAGGGAACGTTGGGCACGTTGTCTTTGACACGTCCCGACGAAACCCACCGATCGCTGATGCTGATCGAATCCGAACCCATCGCACCTAGGCAGTCCAAGGTGACTGTCACCGTTCTGGGTCAGTCGCCTTGGGATGAGCGCCAGATTGAGGCCGCTCGCCAATCGATCATCACGGCAACGCCGGTGTGTACGCCTGCCTCATGAGGCGTCAGTGATCTGAGACAGGTCGTCACGGGGGCGCATGGGAGCCCCACGACGGGCAAATAATCACCCGTACTAGGCGCATTCGTTCAAGGTACGGAGGGTTTCGCTGGCGTTGCGCCTGTGACGACCTGAGCCTCTGGCGCGGGGTTGCCTGGATCGCCTGGATGGCTGTGCACACGCTTCTCCCTGGGCATGCCCGCCACATCGCCCGAGTCCTGGGGCATCGGCAGGACATGCGTACCTGATTCCTTGGTCTGCTCGGCGGGCGTGCCATGCGGCGTCGCCGGCTGAGCGGTACCGGGCACTTTGCCCCCTGGATGCATGGGCGCCGTTTCCTTGCGCATCTGCTCGGTTGCGATACGTTCTGCTTCTGTCATCACGTTTCCTTGTTTCGTTCAGAGAATCGATGAACGCGCTGTGCGTTTATCGGGGGCGGGCTGCGTACTGTCCGCCCAGTTCGATTCGGTGGTGTCGATCTTGGCCGGTCGGCTGGTATCGCCCGGCGCGGCGGCGGGGTGCGTGTCGGATGCCGCCACATCCCCAGCTTGCAAATCGGTGGCTGCGCTTGCGTTCACCTTGGGCGGCATGCGAGGAACCTCTACCTCACTGGAAGGTGGGAACAGCTTGCCCTCGCTGGCGCTTACGGCTTCCGAATCGGCCGATCCGCTTTTGTCATCGGGTCCGCGGTGATTGGTGTCTAGCTGGTTCCTGATTTCGGTCATGGCGCAACTCCCTTTCATGACATTGCATCTGCAGGGCCGGCACATGCCAGGCATGTCCGCCCCAGTCTACGTGAGTCCGCAAGGGGTGTACCCGGAGGTGCGAGCTGAGCAGATGGAAGGAAAGCTAGAGTCTCCATTTATCGGCATGAGACCAAAAAACATCACTGTGGATGTTGATAGTCGTTTTTCAACGCGATAATATACGCAAAGCGTATACATGGAGGCGCTGACATGTCCATTTCCCAGCAGGCTTTTTTGCGCGATGCGATGCGCAAGTTGAACTTGACCCGCGACGTGTTTGCGTCGCGCATCGGCGTCAAACGCCGCGCGCTGGATACCTGGCTGCTGCCCGAGGGATCGCAGGAATTTCGCGCCATGCCCGAAGTTGTCGAGCGTTTCGTGTCTGAAATTGTGCAGAACGATGAGCTGCTCAAGAAGTATACGCAGAGCGGCCAGGCGGGTGAGTTGCGCGATCGCATTGCGGTCAATGGGCGACCGCAGTTGCTGTCGGTGGAACAGTTCACGCGCGAATCGGCAGAAGATCTGTTCCGTATCGCCGACATGATGCAGCCCATCGCACGTCGTCAAAAGGTGTCGCGGGTGCTTGAAGGCGCGGTGCTGGGAAACCTGTTCTTCGAGGCGAGTACGCGCACTCGCGTCAGTTTCGGGTCGGCGTTTTGTCGGTTGGGCGGTTCGGTATGCGACACCACCGGTTTCACGTTTTCATCCATGGCCAAGGGCGAGTCGATTTATGACACCAGCCGTGTGATGAGCGGTTATGTCGATGCCATGGTGATTCGCCATCCCGAGCAGGGCTCGGTGGCGGAGTTCGCCGCTGCCACCAACATTCCCGTGGTGAACGGCGGCGATGGCCCTGGCGAGCATCCCAGCCAGGCATTGCTCGATCTGTATACGATACTGACGGAGTTTTCCCGCCTTGGGAAATTGCTCGACGGTGCGCACATTGCCCTGGTCGGCGATCTGAAGTACGGCCGCACGGTGCATTCGCTGATCAAACTGCTGTCGCTGTATCGTGGCGTGAAGTTTTCGCTGATCTCGCCTCCGGGACTGGAGATGCCGCAATCGATCATTGAGAAAGCCAGCCGCAACGGCAACGTGATCGAGCAGAAAACGTCTCTGGCCGAGGGTCTGCCTGGTGCCGATGTGATTTATGCCACACGCGTGCAAAAGGAGCGTTTTGCGGATGAAGCCAGCGAAGGCTATTCGCCGGATTTCCAGATCAACACCGCCATGATCGACCAGTACTGCTCGAACGAGACCATCGTGATGCATCCCTTGCCACGCGACAGTCGCCCTGGCGCCAATGATTTGAGCGTGGATCTGAACCACGATTCGCGACTGGCGATTTTCCGACAGACCGACAATGGCATTCCGGTGCGCATGGCGATCTTCGCTGTCCTGCTGGGCGTGGAAGGGCTGGTGCGTCATTCCATGCGTGATGTGACCTGGCGTCACCCCTCACACGTCGGGCCGGATGATTCTGCGTTTCACGGTCTGGAATAGCACGCGCGGCTGCCTTGCGGCAGCGCACCCGCCAGACGATGGCGGGCATAGCGGCATGTCCGCCTTGCGTGAACCCGCGCTGTCCTGCCACACGCCGGGCGCGTGGCAGGACAGCGCGGGGCGCTTGGGTTATCGTGGCGATCAAACAGGTCGGGATGTTTGGGGCGCGAAGTTACCGCCGCTTGACACGCAAAAGGAGAATACATGGCAGGTGTGGGAGTGGACCATGAGGGGCTGTTGCGTGCATGCGCGCAACGCGACCAGCAGGCGTTCAAGATGCTGTACGAGGCCGAAGCAGGGCGCATGCTGGCACTGGCAGCGCGCATGCTCAGGCGTCGTGGCGAGGCCGAGGAGCTGGTGCAGGATGCGTTCATCCAGATATGGAACAACGCCGATCGGTTCGACTCGACACTTGGGACGGGCCGCGCCTGGATCTACAGCATTCTTCGCTACCGGGTGCTGAATCGACTGCGCGTCAAGGGCGAGATGCCGCTTGACGATGCGCTGATGGACGCACAGATCGACCAATCGCCGGAGCCCGACGTGGCAGCCGATGGCCGCCGTCAGGCGCACCGCCTGGATGTGTGCCTGGAGCATCTCGACGATCCGCGGCGTGGCCCCATTTTGCTCGCGTTCTACCAGGGCTTGTCCCATGGTCAGATCGCCTCGCGCCTGGAGACACCACTGGGCACGATTAAAAGCAGGATACGCGCGGGCTTGCGCGCCCTGCAGGAGTGTTTGCAGACATGAGTATTCCCGATAACGAAATGGATCGTCGCGTGCGCGTGGGCGAGTACGTGCTGGGTGTGCTCCAGGGTGAAGAGCACGATGAAACGCATGCGTGGGTGCAGCAGGACCGTCAGGCGGGTGCGATGGCCTTGCAGTGGGAAGATCATTTCCTGGCACTGACCGATAGGCTCACGCCTGCGTCGGTGCCTGACGCCCTGTGGGCGCGTCTGTCATCGACACTGTTCGATCAGGGCACCGCGCCCGTGCGGCAGCCTGTCGCATCGCCGTCCCCGAGCGTCTGGCAACGCTGGTGGGACAATGCGTCGACCTGGCGTTTGGTGAGCGCCGGTTTTGCCGCTGCCACCATCGCGCTTGCCGTGGTGCCGAACTGGCGTACGGCTGATCCGTCCGTGCCGCGCGTGGCTGTGTTGCAGCAACCTGGACAGGCGGCGCAACCGGGATGGGTGGTCAGTGTCCTGGGCGATGGCGATGTGCAGATCAAGGGTCTCGCAGCACTGCCTACACCGCCTGGAAAATCCATTCAGATCTGGACCCTGGCGCCGGGTGAGAAGAAGCCACGCTCGATGGGGCTGCTGGGCGACCGTCAGACGGTCAGGCTGGATGGCGATCTGGTGGGTGCGGTGCAACCGGGGCAGTTGTTCGAGTTCACACTCGAACAGGAAGGCGGTTCGCCTACTGGTCTGCCCACCGGACCGGTGCTGTACATCGGCCGTATCGTGGCCGCGTCGCTCTAGCCCGACGCGGTCTGGCCCGCCACGGCGGCCAGGCCGCGATGGCGGTTTCACACCCGGCGTTCAGGCGCCGGATTCGAGATGGCGCAACAGCACCTGCAGCGGATGCGGCAGGTGCTTGCCCGCCAGTCGATCGACCTGGCTGCGGCAGGAATATCCGTCTGCAACCAGTGTGGCCTCGTTGGTGTCTGCGGCCACGATGGGTCCCCACGACTGGCTGAAAATCACTTTCGAGGTGTCGACGTTGCGGGTTTCATGGCCATAGGTGCCTGACATGCCGCAACAGCCACTGGCCGTCACGCTCAATGTCAGACCATGCTGCTCGAACACGCTTTGCCATTGCGTCACGGCCGACGGGTAGTTCGTTTTTTCCGTGCAGTGGGCCAGCAGTCGGTAGGCTTTCGGCGCGCGACCTGCCTGAGGCTTGTTGGCTGACGCCTCAGGAATCGGAGCAGCCGATTGTGTCGACTCAGCGTCCGCAGCACTTGACCGAGCTGAAGCCGCACTTGACGATGCGGCCTTGAGCAGCCATTCCTGCGGCAGCATGACCGTGGGCGCATCGGCCCCCATCAACTTCGCGTATTCCTGACGATAGACCAGCGTCATGGCGGGATCGAGCCCGACCAGCGGCACGCCATACTGCGCGAGTGCCGACAGGTGAGCGGCGTTGCGCCTTGCGGCCTTCTCGAACGCGCCCAGGAACCCCTGGACCTGCAGCGGCTTGCCATTGGGTAGGAAGGGCGCGAGCATGACGCGATAGCCCAGGCGAGTGGCCAGCGCGATCCAGTCCATCGCCAGACGCGTTTCGAAGTAGCGGGTGAACGCATCTTGCACCAGCACCACGACACGCGAACGCTCGGCTTCGGACAAGGCGGCCAGTGTGTATCGGGTTGCCGGCAATACGTTGTGGCGCTCCAGCGCACTGGCGAAATCTTCGGTCGCGATTTCAGGGCTGTCGACCATGCCGGCGTGTCGTGCCAGCAGGCTGCGTACCAGCGACCGGCGCATGACGCCGTTGTACAGGCCTGGCGCGCGCGCGAGCGTCGGAATGGTGAATTCCAGCGAACCAATCAGATAGTCCTTCATGGGGCGCAGGTAGCGGCCGTGGTAGAGCTCGAGAAAGCGTGAGCGGAACTCCGGCACGTTGACCTTCACCGGACACTGGCCGGCGCATGATTTACAGGCCAGGCAACCCGACATGGCGTCATAGACCTGATGCGAGAAGTCGGTTTCGCCGCCACGTGCACGACGCCACGAATTGCGCGCGCGCTGTGTCCAGTCGCGCAGCCCGGGGCGACGCGCACGTTGCGCATCGTTCAGGACATCGACGCCTGCATCACCTTGCAGGCGCAGCCATTCACGCACCAGCGAGGCCCGGCCCTTGGGCGAGTGCACGCGATCACGGGTGGCTTTCCAGGACGGGCACATGGCGTCATCCGGGTCATAGTTGTAGCAGGCGCCGTTGCCGTTGCAGTGCACCGCCGACTCGTAGCTTTGCCAGACACGTTCATCAATGGTGCGATCGGCATCGCCGCGCAGCGGCACCGCGTCGATGCGCAGCAATGGCGTGCCGCTGTCGCGCGGCGTGGCGATCTTGCCCGGATTGAGCTGGTTGTGGGGGTCGAAGGCAGCCTTGACGTCCTGCAAGGCGTCATACAAGGTGCCGAAGAATGCCGGGGTGTATTCCGAGCGCACCCCCTTGCCGTGTTCACCCCACAGCAGCCCACCATAGCGTTGGGTGAGTGCCGCGACCGCATCGGAGATCGGACGGATCAATGCGGCCTGCGCGGGATCTTTCATGTCCAGCGCCGGGCGCACGTGCAGCACGCCGGCGTCTACGTGGCCGAACATGCCGTACTGCAAACCGTGACCGTCAAGCAGGGCGCGAAACTCGGCGATGAAGTCGGCAAGGTGCTCGGGCGGCACCGCCGTGTCTTCCACGAACGGTTGAGGCCTGGCCTCGCCCTGGACGTTACCGAGCAGCCCCACCGCGCGCTTGCGCATGGCATAGATCTTGGAGATGGCAGCCGAGCCCCGGGCGAGCGTATGACCGATGCGGCGAACCGAAGTATCGGCCTGCAGGTGGGTGACGAAGGCATCCACGCGCGCCTGCACATCGTCCGGGTCGTCGCCGCTGAACTCCACCAGGTTGATACCCAGGGTGGGAGTGGAGGCGTCGCCAGGAAAATACTCGGCCACGCCATGCCAGACGATGTCCTGCATGGCCAGCATCAGCACGCGGGAATCGACGGTTTCGATGGACAGCGGATTGTGGCCCATGAGCGCCTGCGCATCACGCAGCGCATCCATGAAGCTGGTGTAGCGGATGTTGATCAGCACACTGTGCTTGGGGATGGGCAGCACGTTGAGCGTGGCTTCGGCCAGAAATCCCAACGACCCTTCAGAGCCGCACAGCACGCTGTTCAGGTTGTATTGCCCGTCTTCGACGATGTGCGCCAGATCGTAGCCGGTCAGACAGCGGTTCAGCTTGGGGAACTTCGCTTCGATTTCCGCGGCGCGCGTGCGTGCAATGCGCCCGACGGTGCGGTAGATGATGCCCACGCGGTCCTGGCGAGCAGCCAGTGCGTCGAAGGCGGCCTCATCCATCGATTCGCTGTGATGCAGTTCGCCACCGAGCAGCACGGTATCGAGCGCCAGCACATGATTGCGCGTCTTTCCATAGGTACAGCTGCCCTGACCACTCGCGTCGGTGCTGATCATGCCACCGATGGTCGCCCGGTTCGAGGTGGAGAGTTCAGGCGCGAAGAACAGGCCATGGGGTCGCAGGGCAGCGTTCAGTTGGTCCTTCACGACACCGGCCTGCACACGTACACGCCGCGTTTGGGTGTCGATATCCAGGATGCGGTTCATGTGGCGCGAGACGTCTACGATGATGCCATCGGTCAGCGATTGACCGTTGGTGCCCGTGCCCCCGCCGCGCGGTGCCAGAACCACTTGCCGGTGAGCCGCTTCGGCCATCAGGCGCGCAATGCGCTGCAGGTCCTGCGTATCCCGGGGGTAGATCGCCGCCTGGGGGGTGCGCTGGTAGATCGAGTTATCGGTGGACATGACCGTGCGTGCGGCATGGTCGGTCTCGATATCGCCAGTAAAGCCGCTCACGCGCAAGGCATCGAGAAAGGCGAGATAGGGCGCTGCGAGCGCGTCTTCAGGGGCGATGCGGGCAATCATATTGGATACCAATTCAACCGATTACGACAGCCCGCTAGTTTAGTCGTTTTCAGCGGCCTACATCAGCAGCACATGGCGGATGGCCTTGCCGGAGGCCAGCGCGTCGAAGCCTTCGTTGATGTCATCGAGCTTGCCTGTCGAGGTCAGCAAGGCGTCGACCGGCAATTTTCCCGCCTCATACAGGGCCACGAATCGCGGAATATCCCGTGTGGGCACGCAACTGCCGATGTAGCTGCCTTTGAGCGTGCGCTCTTCGGCAACCAGACGCGAGGGCGAGACCGCAAACGTGTGCTGATGGTTGGCCAGGCCTGCCGTGGTGGTCGTGCCGCCGCGTCGGGTGATCAGGTAGGCCAGCTCCAGCGCCTTGGCTGAACCCGCCATTTCAAGCGCATGTTCGACGCCGCCGCGAGTGATCTCACGCACCTTCTCGATGACATCGGGGTCTGCCGCGTTGATGCAATGGGTGGCGCCCAACGCGCGTGCGGCCGTGAGTTTTTCTTCATTCAGATCGACGGCGATGATGGGCAGCGCCCCGGCTGCCGCTGCACCCATCAATGCACTCAGGCCCACGCCGCCCAGGCCGACGACCGCCACGCTTTGGCCTGGCTTGACGCCGGCGGTATTGATGGCAGCACCCACGCCAGTGAGCACGGCGCAGCCGAACAGTGCCGCGATTTCGGGCGGCATATCGGATTCGAGTTTCACCAGCGAGCGCCGGGACACCACGGCGTATTCCGCAAAGGCCGACACGCCGACCTGATGGTTGATGTCCTTGCCGCCCAATGAAAGGCGGCGAGCCTTGGAGAGCAGTGTGCCTTCACCATTGGCCGCGGCGCCGGGTTCGCACAGGGCAGGGCGTCCGGTGGCACATGGTGCGCAGTGACCGCAGGACGGCACGAACACCAGCACTGCCCGATCACCGACCTTCAGGTCATCGACACCCGGCCCCAGGGCATGCACGCGGGCGGCCGCCTCGTGACCCAGCACGATGGGGGTAGGGCGTGGGCGTGCCCCGTCGATGACCGAGAGATCGGAGTGACATAGACCCGCAGCTTCGATTTTGACCAGTACTTCGCCCGGTCCCGGTGGCGCCAGATCGACTTCTTCGATCGTCAACGGGCGTGTTTGGGCGTAGGGACCCTCAGCGGGCGAATGATTCAATACTGCGGCTCTGACTTTCATGTCTTCCTCTGTGGTTATACCGTGCGGCCACCGTCCACCGGCAGTTCCAGCCCGGTCAGGAAATCGGATTCCTCGGTCGCCAGGAACAGGGCGACGTTGGCGATGTCGCGTGGCATGCTCAGGCGGCCCAGCGGAATGGTGGCCACAAAACGGGCACGGTTCTCGGGCGTGTCGGGCACGCCCATGAAGTCGCCCAGCATACCGGTCTCACCCATCACGGGACAAATGGCATTTACACGGATATTGTCCGGCGCGAGCTCCACGGCCAGCGATTTGGACAGCAGGATTGCCGCGCCCTTCGAGCTGTTGTACCAGCTCAACCCAGGGCGCGGGCGGATGCCGGCAGTAGACGCGACGTTGATGATGTTGCCGTGTTTCTGCTTGCGCATAAGCGGAACGACTGCCATCACCATGTGATAAATCGATTTCACATTGACATCAAAGCAGCGATCGAAGCTCGCCTCGTCGACGTCCAGCAGCGGCTGATTGCGATGGGTGTAGCCTGCGTTGTTCACCACAATGTCCACGGTGCCGAAGTTTGCCAGGGTGGCCTGGATGGTGGCGTCGATGTCGGCACGCTTGCTGACATCGCAGCGCACCGCCAGCGCAACCGAGCCGATGTCAGCGGCCACGGCGTGGGCGCCTGCTTCGTTCAGATCGGCGATGACCACGCGCGCGCCTTCGCGGGCATACGATCGGGCAATTTCTGCACCAAACCCACTGGCGGCACCGGTGATGACGGCTACTTTATCCTTGAGTCTCATTTCATTCTCCGTGGAACTGCACAATGGTTTTCAGAACGCTGACTTCTTCCAGGGCGAGGAAGCCTTTTTCGCGTCCGTGCCCGCTTTTTTTCACGCCGCCAAAGGGCAGCTCGACACCGCCTCCGGCGCCATAACAATTGATGAAGACCTGCCCGCAATGCATGCGCTTGGCCACGCGTGCCTGGCGGCTGCCGTCGCGCGTCCAGATGGCGGCGACCAGACCGTATTCCGTGGCGTTCGCCAGGCGGATGGCGTCGGCTTCGTCATCGAAGGGAATGGCCGAGAGCACCGGCCCGAACACTTCGTCGCAGGCCAGTTCGTGCTGACGATCGACCGGCCCGAACAGGGCAGGTGCGACGAAGTAGCCTCCTTGCGGTGTGCCTGGTGCGATGGTGCCTTGCGCCAGCAGCGGCACGCCAGCGGCGCGCGCACGGTCGATGAAGCCACTCACGCGTTTGAGCTGGGTGGCGTTGATGAGCGGACCACAATCGAGGTCCATCTCTGGCGTACCGGCACGCAGCGCCGAGAAGCGCTCGGCCACGCGTTCGATGAAGGCATCGTAGACGCCGCGCTGGATCATCAGGCGTGAGCCTGCCGAGCAGGTCTGACCGGCATTTTGTGTGATGGCGCGGCCGATGACGGGCAAGGCCAGATCGAGGTCGGCATCGTCAAAAATGATCTGAGGCGATTTGCCCCCCAGTTCCAGCACGCACTTCACATGGTTATCTGCTGCTGCACGCTGGACCATGGCGCCGACTTCGGGCGATCCGGTGAAAGTCAGGTAATTCACATCGCGGTGGGCGGTCAACGCCGCACCTGCCGTCTCGCCCAGACCGGTCACCAGATTGATGGCACCCGGCGGCATGCCGGCTTCAGCCGCAATGTCCACCAGCGCCAGAGACGACAGGCACGCGTCTTCCGACGGTTTGAGCACGGTCGCGTTGCCCATGGCCAGCGCAGGCGCCAGCGTGCGACCGAACATCTGCGCCGGGTAGTTCCAGGGCAGGATGTGGCCGGTCACCCCATAGGGTTCCCGTACGACGCTGACGTTGTAGCCGTTGAGATACGGAATGATCTGGCCGTGGACTTTGTCGGCAGCCGATCCGAAGAACTCGAAATAGCGCGCGGTCGACACGATGTCGGCGCGCGCCTGCGCCAGCGGTTTGCCGGTGTCGCGGGCTTCCAGCGCGGTCAGCGCGTCGGCACGTTCCAGGATGATCAGCGCCATTTTCTGCATGACACGGCCGCGCTCGGTTGCGGTCATGCGGCCCCAGGGACCGTCCAGCGCGGCGCGCGCTGCGGCGACGGCGCGATCAATGTCGCGGCGCCCGCCTGATGTGATCTGGTCGAATGCTTCGCCGGTCGCCGGGTTGATCACGGCCAGGGGTTCAAGACCATCCTGGCTATCGGTCCATTTGCCGTCTATGAAGAGGGTGTGCAATGTGGGCTCCAGAAGAAAGGATTAGGGTGCGGTCGGTGCAAACGCGGGTGGGGTAGCAGCCTGCAGTGCAGGCGCCGGGACCTGCGCTGAATCGGCAATCAGCGCGCCGCGCTCCAGGATCAGCGTTTCACTCTGGATGTCCTTGAGCAGGGCATGATTGGATTCGGTGATGAGGATGGCCAGTTCCGGACGAACCTGATGCAGGCGGCGCAATGATTCTCCATATTGGAGCGCCAGCACCGGTGCCAGACCCTGGAAGGGTTCATCCAGCATGACCAGCCGGGTGCCCACCATCAGCGCGCGTCCCAGTGCAGCCATCTTGCCCTGACCGCCCGAAAGCGCTGCGGCCGAACGCGGCAGCATGGGTTTGAGTTCAGGCACGATGTCCATCACCTCTTCCAGACGACGTGCGGTCGCGCGCGCGTCCAGCCCTTGTGCCTCGCACGGGAAGCGCAGGTTTTCTTCGACGGTGAAGTTGGGGAACAGCACCCGATTCTCGGGCGCATAGCCGATGCCCAGCGCTGGACGCTTGTGTGCGGCCAATTTGGTGATGTCCTCACCGTTGATCCCGATCGAGCCGCCATGCGCGCCCGCCACGCCCATGATGGTGCGCAGCAGTGTCGTCTTGCCCGCGCCATTGCGACCGACCAGCGCCACGGTGGCGCCACTGGCGATTTGCGCAGAAATGCCTCGCAGCACGGAGATACCGGCGATCTGAACCGAGATGTTGGTCAACGTCAGCATCATTGTTCTCCGATCACGTTGCGGATGACTTCGGGGTCTCGCAGCACTTCCTGCGGCGGGCCGTCGGCAGCAATACGCCCTGATATCCAGGCGGCCAGGCGCGTGGCGTAACGACGCACGATGTCGATATCGTGCTCGACGAAGATGCTGGTGATGCGCCGCTCGTTCAGCGCAGCCATCAAGGTTTCCATGATGGTGTGCTTCTCTTCGCTGGACACGCCGCTGGTCGGCTCATCCATGATGAGCAGCCGAGGTTTGAGCATCAGTGCCATGGCCACATCGAGCAGTTTGCGGTGCCCTTCGGGCAAGAGGTCGGCGCGGTCGTGCGCGCGTGCGGACAGGCCCACCAGTTCCAGGGTGTCGTCCACCTCTGCCGCAAAGGTCGAGTGCTCCATGGGTCGCAACAGACTCATCGACGACGACCGGGACGATGCTGCAATGAGCATGCATTCCCGAACGGTGTGCTCGGTGAAGATCTGCGGAATCTGAAACGAGCGGCACAAGCCGCGACGCGTAATCAGACGCGAGGACATGCCGGTGATGTCGTGACCATCGAAGGTGACCGTACCCGACGTCGGTTTCAGGTAGCCCGTGCAGATATTGATGAAGGTCGTCTTGCCTGCGCCATTCTGGCCCACTACCGCCAGGCACTCGCCCTCATGCAGGTCGAAGTCGATGTTGTCGGCCGCGGTCACGCCGCCGAATGCGAGGCTCAGTCCTCGTGTTTGCAGCAGGGGGGCGGTCATGGTCGCGCTCCTTTGGTGATCGGGCTGGTGGCGTTGGTGCGAGCGCCGGGCAGGTAGCGCGCGAACAGTCCGAACAGGCCGGCCGGCGCGGCGAAGATGATCACCAGCAACACGATGCCCAGCGCCATTTGCCAGGCGCCCTGAATGTAGGCGGCGAGATAGAGTTTGGCGAACTCGAACACGAAGGCGCCCAGAAACGCACCCAGTGCATGTCCGGCACCGCCCAGAATGGCGATGAACACGATTTCGGCCGAGCGCACCCAGTAGCCCATCTCGGGGGTGACCAGGCCTTGCGTCAGCGCGAACAGGCTGCCGCCCAGCCCACACAATGCCGCCGCAATCACATAGCCCACCCAGAACACACGTTTGGGCGAGATGCCCAGATATTCCAGCCGGGTTTCGTTGGTCTTGATGGCGGCCAGCGTTTGCCCGGCGGACGAGCGGAAG
>JBAZPE010000008.1:0-13456 GCA_041648375.1 Burkholderiaceae bacterium
ATTGCCTGCCGTGCCGCCAAGCATGATGGATTGGCGGTGACGGCAGACGTTGGAAACCAGTTCAACGCCATTTTGATTGCGAACGAGTACGCGCCCGGCGTTTTCCTGGGCGAGCGTACGCCAGTCACCCAGATTGGGCACGAGTTTTTCGTGTCCAACATACAGGGCAGACTGTTTGAAAATGATGTCCATTTCCTGCTGGAAAAGGACCGGATCAAAATAAGCGTTGACGGGCAGTTGGGTGCGCGCCGGCACGACGTGTGCCAAGCGACCGATGTCGGTCATGATTCCCCCCGCTCGGATAAAAAAGCCAGCACGATCATGGCGTACTGGCGCGAAGAAAATTCGGTCTGGCCGAAAAGACTTACATTGTACCCTAACCCCGGGATATTGCTGGGAAAGTTCATACCAGTCGGGCCGTCAGACGGTGTTGGCGCATCAGCCAGACGATGCCGGCCGACAGCATGAAGACCACGCAGGCGAGCACGGGAATGACCCAGGCGTCGCCACTGCCGGGCTGATAGAAGCCTGCTCGCATCAGCAGGTCAATGATGGCGGGATGAATGAGATAGATGCCGAACGTCAGGGGTACCAGTGCGGCCAGGCGAGGCAGCCGGGGGCCATGCAGAATCAGGTAGTACACGGCAACAGACATGACGGGCACCGTCACACTGAAGTTGTTATAGAAGTATGTCTGGAAGGACGATGGGCTGGACATGGCATAAATGCCAACTGCCGTTCCCAGGATGCTCGCCGCCAGAAGCAGCGCCGCGTGGCGCAGGCGGACATGCCCGTCGAACATCAGGCGGCCCAGCACGAAGTAGCCCAGAAAGGGGGCGAACCAGGTGAGAAACAACCCGCCGTGCTCGGCGCCATCATGCCAGGCAGCCTGGATCATCGCCAGGCCCAGGACAACTGTAACCGCCGTCAGTCGGACACGCTCGCTGACCGCCCAATAGGCCCGTCGAACGAAAGGCGTGACGAGATACAGGCCGACCAGCATGTACAGGTACCACAGATGGTAATAGGGTTTGCCGGCAGCGATGGCGCCCAGCCAGACGGTCCAGGGCACCTGGTCGCCATCGATGCGTGCCGACGCGGCGCGCCAGACGATGTAGAAAAGCGTCCACATCGCCAATGGCAGCACGATCCTGGTCATGCGTTTACGGTAAAAGAGGCGCAGAGGCTCTGCCGGTCGTGGGTCCAGCAGCAGCGCGCCGCTGATCATCACAAAAACGGGCACACACCAGCGCATGGCGGCGTCATACAGGTTCGCCATCGTCCAGGCAAAGGTGCCGTGTGCCGCCTCGTCGGCCAAGCCCTGCGATGCACAGTGAAGCAGCACGACGGCCATGGCGGCAAGCCATCGCGCCGTGTCCAGGCGTTCGTAACGGTCAGAAGGCATCGTTGTGTTCATGGCCCCAGACCCTACCAGACAGACGCACGCGAGCCTGTATCGGGACGTTAGCCGATGCTGCATGAGGCTGCGGCACAGGGACGTTCGGGCACGGCAGTGGCGATCTCGTACAATGTGCGGCTGAATCTGCAAGCGATGAATGGGAGGCCTGGGTGGCTGCTACACGCAAGGGCGAATTGCCCGAGAACAAGAGTGCCGACGCGCAAGCGGTGCCACAGGATTTCGAGTCCGCGCTGGCCGAACTCGAGTCGTTGGTCGCCGCGATGGAAGACGGGGCGCTGCCGCTGGAGGCTTCGCTGGCCGCCTACAAACGTGGTGTGGCGCTCTCGCGTGTCTGTCAGGATCGCCTGGCTCAAGCCGAAAATCAGGTCCGGGTGCTGGAAGGCGAATTGCTCAAGCCACTGGACGCTGCTGCGCTGAACCAGGGCGACGCTGCGTAATGGGTGACCGTGCACTGACGTTCGAGAATTGGTTGTTGCGCTGCGTCGAGCAGGTCGAACAGTCGCTCAATGCCTACATGCCCGCTGCCGATCAAGCGCCCGCCCGGTTGCATCAGGCCATGCGCTACGCGGCCCTGGGGCCTGGCAAGCGGGTGCGGGCGGCGCTGGTCTATGCCGCCGGACAGGCCTGCCACGAAGGTGTGCCACCGAAATCGCTCAAGGAGTCCCTGGACCGCGCGGCCTGTGCCGTCGAGTTGGTGCACGCCTATTCGCTTGTTCATGATGATTTGCCTTGCATGGACGACGACGTGTTGCGACGGGGCAGGCCCACGGCTCACGTCCAGTTCGACGAGGCCACGGCCATGCTGGCCGGCGACGCGCTGCAGCCGCTGGCGTTCGAGCTGCTTACGGACATGCCGATCGATGCGGCGTCGGTGGTGCAGGCCGTGCACGTGCTCACGCGCGCCAGCGGTAGTTTCGGCATGGCGGGCGGGCAGGCCATTGACCTCGAAAGCGTGGGACGCCCCCTGGCGCGTGATGCCTTGCAGATCATGCACAGCATGAAAACCGGTGCCATGCTTCAGGCCAGCGTTGCCCTGGGCGCCATCGCGGCAGGTGCCGAGCCTATGCAGCGCGCAGCGCTTGACGGGTATGCGAAAGCCATGGGGCTGGCGTTTCAGGTCGTGGACGATATTCTCGACGTCACGGCCGACACTGGCCTGCTGGGCAAGACGGCGGGCAAGGACGCAGCAGAGAATAAGCCGACGTATGTGTCAGTACTCGGCCTGGACCAGGCCCGAACGTTTGCCGAAACTCTGCGCGTCACGGCACTTGCCGCGTTGGAGCCGCTGGGTTCACAGGCCATGCGCCTGACGCAACTCGCAGATTTCATTGTGCTTCGGGATCGCTGATTGCTCGTTTACCGTCCTTCGGGATGGCTGACTGCTCTCGATGGGTGCACCCGGCCCCAACAACGCATAGAATGATTGAGCATGACAACTATTCTGGAACGAATCACTAGCCCCGACGAGCTCAAACCGCTGGATCGGCGCGACCTTAAACAACTGGCTGTCGAGTTGCGTGAGTTCATTCTGAACTCCGTATCCACAACCGGGGGGCACCTCTCGTCCAATTTGGGCACGGTTGAGCTCACGGTGGCGCTGCATCATGTATTTCGCACGCCCCACGACCGCATTGTCTGGGATGTCGGCCATCAGTCGTACTCTCACAAGATACTGACCGGTCGCAAGGCGGGCATGAGCCATTTGCGCCAGGCGGGCGGTCTCTCGGGTTTTCCCAAGCGCAGCGAATCGGAATATGACGCCTTCGGCACGGCGCACTCCTCGACGTCCATCTCGGCCGCACTCGGCATGGCGGTGGCCTCGCGCAACGCCGGCATCGAGCGTGCGCACATTGCCGTCATCGGCGACGGTGCCATGTCGGCGGGTATGGCCTTCGAGGCCATGAACAATGCGGGCGTCACGCCCGATGTCAATTTGCTGGTGGTGCTCAACGACAACGACATGTCGATATCGCCACCGGTCGGTGCATTGAATCGATACCTTGCCCGCCTGATGTCGGGTCAGTTCTACGCCACGGCAAAAAATGTCGGGCGTGCGGTGCTTCAGCACGTTCCGCCAGTGCTCGAGCTCGCACGGCGGTTTGAAGAGCATGCCAAAGGCATGGTGACGCCGGCCACGATGTTCGAGGAACTGGGCTTCAACTATGTCGGGCCGATCGACGGCCACGATATGGATGCGCTGATCCCAACCTTGCAGAATCTGCGCGAATTGAAGGGCCTGCAATTTCTGCATGTGGTCACGCGCAAGGGGCAGGGTTACAAACTGGCCGAAGCCGATCCGGTGCTCTATCACGGTCCCGGAAAATTCGACCCCGCCGTCGGTATCGTGCCGTCGGGCAAGGTGGCAAAAACTACGTTCACCCAAGTGTTCGGCCAGTGGTTGTGCGACATGGGCGCAGCCGACGACAAACTCGTCGGCATCACGCCTGCCATGTGCGAGGGCAGTGGCCTGGTTGCATTCCAGCAGCGATTCCCGAAGCGGTACTTCGATGTGGGTATTGCTGAGCAACACGCCGTCACCTTTGCAGCGGGCATTGCCTGCGAAGGGCAAAAGCCCGTAGTCGCCATTTATTCCACCTTTTTGCAGCGTGGCTATGATCAGCTGATTCACGACGTCGCCCTGCAGAATCTGGATGTGACCTTCGCGCTGGACCGCGCCGGGCTGGTCGGCGCCGACGGGGCAACCCATGCGGGCAACTACGACATCGCGTTTCTACGCTGCATTCCCAATATGGTGGTGGCCACACCTTCGGACGAGAATGAAACGCGTCTGTTGCTCACCACGTGTTATCAGCATCCGGGTCCCGCGTCGGTCAGGTACCCAAGAGGGGCGGGCGTGGGTGCTAGCGTGAATCCCGCCCTCGGTGCCGTCGAATTGGGCAAAGGGGTGGTCAGGCGTGAAGGCGCACGGATCGCGATTCTGGCGTTTGGTACCTTGCTGCATCCCGCCCTTGCGGCCGGTGAGTCACTTGGGGCGACCGTTGTGGACATGCGCTTCGTCAAACCGATCGATGAAGCGCTGCTCGCCGCGCTCGCCCAGACGCATGACTGCTTCGTCACCGTGGAAGAAGCCGCCATCATGGGCGGCGCCGGCAGCGCCGTCACCGAATATTTCAATCAGGCGGGAATCGTCAAACCTGTCCTCCAGCTCGGCCTGCCAGATCGTTTCATCGATCATGGCGAGCAGGGCAGGTTGCTTGCCGAAGTGGGGCTGGATGCCAGCGGGATCGAGCGCTCGATCAAGGCACGATTTGCCTGATAAAAGCAAACTGCGCACGGTTGCGGTGTCGCGCCGCACCGACGCGCACCTACGATTAGCAGGGTTATCCCGGCATTGCAGCATCGATTGCGCCATAATAAAACATTCCATTCATTCTCAGGTGTGGCCGGCAGCCTCGGTCACTCGGGCAGGCACGCTATGAATTCTCCCGTTGATTCCATTCTTGTTATGCCGGATGTCCAGAGCACCACGGACACCCGTCACATCCCCATCCAGCGCGTGGGCATTCGCGGTGTGCGCCATCCCATGATGGTTCAGGCCAGCGATGGCTCGGTGCAACCCACCATCGGCAATTGGACGCTCACCGTGGCGCTGCCTGCCGAAGAGAAGGGCACCCACATGTCGCGGTTCATTGCCCTCATGGAGCAATACCGCAGCACGGCGCTCACGCCTGCGCTGTTTCGCCGGATGGCCACCGAGATGCTGCCGTTGCTGCACGCCGAGCGTGGCGACATCACCGTATCCTTCCCCTATTTCATCAACAAGTCTGCGCCCGTATCCGGCGTGCAGAGCCTGATGGATTACGAAATTCAGTGGATCGCCCGCGCGCAGGGCGATGCAGTGGAGTTCGAATTGGTCGCGCAGGTGCCGGTGACCAGCCTGTGTCCGTGTTCCAAGGCGATCTCCGAATACGGCGCGCACAATCAGCGTTCGCACGTCACCGTGTCGGCGGTGCTTGACGGTGAGGTCGATCTCGATCACATCATTCGCATCGTCGAGTCGGAGGCGTCGTGTGAACTGTGGGGGCTGCTGAAACGGCCCGACGAGAAGTTCGTCACCGAGCGCGCCTACGAAAATCCCAAGTTCGTCGAAGATCTGGTGCGCGATGTCGCCGCCCGCATCGGTGCGCAGTCGGGCATCGTCCGCTATCGGGTCGAGGCCGAGAATTTCGAGTCCATACACAACCATTCGGCCTACGCTGTCGTCGAAGGCTGATCTGATTTTGTTGTAAAAAGAGAGCCGCGATGGGCTGGTCATCGCGGCTCTCTTTGCTTTTTTCGCCTCTACAGGTGATAATCGCAGGCTTATCTTTGCTCGACTGCCTGGAATGTTTTGGGCAGCGGGCTGTCCGGTTGTTCGGATATCCTCAAGGAGTTTCACAATGCGTCACTACGAAGTAGTGTTTATCGTTCATCCCGACCAAAGCGAGCAAGTGCCCGCCATGGTCGAGCGTTACCAGACCCTGGTAACCTCGCAAGGTGGTGCGGTGCACCGTCTGGAAGACTGGGGCCGCCGTCAGTTGGCCTACCCGATCCAGAAACTGGTCAAGGCCCACTACGTTTGCCTGAACATCGAATGCGGCCAGCCCACGCTGGACGAACTCGAGCACTCGTTCCGCTATAACGATGCTGTTCTGCGTCACCTGGTCATTCAGACCAAGGCCGCTCCCACCGCACCTTCGCCGATGATGAAGTCGGTCGAGCGCGAGGAAGCACGCAAGGCATCGGCTGAAGCGTCGGCTGTCTCGGAGTAAGTCCCGCCAAGCGGGATCTGGTCAGAACATCAAGTGAATCGGCTGGAACTCAGCGCACAGGTGCTCGAATGCGAGCCATTGCGCCATACTCCTGCCGGTGTGCCAGCGCTGGAAATGCTGTTGCGCCACGAATCGACTGTCACCGAAGCCGGGCTGGAACGCCGGTTGGACATGACGATATCGGCGGTGGCGCTGGGCGATCTGGCAGTCATGCTGGCCGGTACGCAGCTGGGATCTGCGCTGCATATCGAGGGCTTCATCGCTCCGGTGCGCAAAGACTCAGTCAAGCTCAGGCTGCATATGCAGCGGGTCAGCGTGCTGCGCATGGGCGGTGATCCGCCTGTCGCTTGAATGTTCTATTTCTGATTATGTATTGCGCCGGGCGTTGATTCCCGGCTGTTAATGAGAGGCACATCATGGCTTTCTTCAAAAAGAAAAACGACAAGCGCAAACCTATGCAATCGCCGCTGTTCAAGCGTCGCAAGGTTTGCCGCTTCACCGCTGCAAACGTCGATTACATCGACTACAAGGATGTCGACACGCTGCGTGATTTCATCCAGGAAAATGGCAAGATCATTCCGGCTCGTCTGACGGGCACCAAGGCGCACTACCAGCGCCAACTCGACTCCGCCATCAAGCGCGCGCGCTTTCTGGCGCTGTTGCCCTACACCGACAACCACAACTGATCCGGGACACCATCATGCAAATCATCCTGCTCGAAAAAGTCGTGAACGTGGGTAACCTCGGTGAAGTCGTGCGTGTCAAAGACGGCTACGCTCGCAACTTCCTGATTCCCCAACGCAAAGCCCGTCGTGCCACCACCAAGGCACTGGAAGAGTTCGAAGCACGCCGTGCCGAACTGGAAAAGGCACAAGCCGAGAAGCTGGCCGAATCGCAAGCCGTGGGCGAGCGTCTGGCCGGCTACAAGCTGGTGATCAAGCAGAAAGCCGGTGTTGACGGCCGTCTGTTTGGTTCGGTCACCAACGCCGACATCGCTGAAGGTCTGCGTAAAGCCGGTTTCGAAGTTGAAAAGGCGCAAGTGCGTCTGGTCAACGGCGCGTTGAAAGCTGTTGGCGAATACGAAGTCGCCATCGCACTGCACCCTGACGTCGTCTCCGACATCGTGGTTCAGGTCGAAGGCGAGCTGGTCTAAACACCCGCTCTTCTGCCGAAAAGCCGACCGGTCGATCGTCGACCGGGCGGCTTTTTTCTTGTTTGGAGTATGCGTTTGGCTTCTGTCCATTCTCCTCGCGCACCGCGGCCCCCACGTCCGAATCATGAGCAGCCTCCCGCGGGCTTGGACTCCTGGCTGGCATCGGTTGATGCCGCCCGCGAACCCGCCGTGCGGCTTGTCGAGATCGACGGCGTGACCTGCGTGATCAAGCGTCGGCGTCCGAGTTTCGCGCGTGGCGTCAGCTACGCCGTGCGCTACCTGCGTGCGGCGATGTTGGGGGCGGGCTGCAAGCTCGTATTGGGAGAATGGCCCGCGCCAGGCGTGTTGGTGCACAACGGTCTGGCACACGAGGCGGCTCGCCTTCGTGCGCTGGATCAGGCCAACTGGCGTGTGCCGCAGGTCTGGTCTTTTGAGCCGGGCGAGCTGGTGCTGGAATATGTCGGCGACGACATGCCTGGCGTGCTCAGGCGGGGAACCCCCGAGCAGCAGCAAATGATGGTCGACGCCATTGCGCTCGAGCTGGCCGCCTTCCATGCACAGGCACTCTGGCATGGCGGTGCGCAGGTGCGCAATCTGACCTGGCACCGGGGCGATATCTGGCGTATCGATTTCGAAGAGAACATTGGCGCGGCGCTTTCGCTGCCCTTGGCACAAGCGTACGACGTCTATCAGTGTCTGTCTTCGCTGGTCGCCCTGCGCGGGCTTTCCGAGGCTGTCGCGCAGTCGCTCGGCGATCGTTTTCTACAGGGCTATCTCAAGGCCAATGACGATGCTGCCGTTCGTGCGGGCTTAACGCGCATGGCACGGTCGATCTGCGGCGCGTCGCGTGTGATCAGACCTGTGCTGGGCTGGATGCCCGGCCGAGATGTCCAAGGTTTTTTCAGGGTCGCAGACACCCTGCGGTTACTATAGCAACATGAACGAAACTCCAGATTCCTCCCTCGATTATCTTCGCGTTCCTCCTCATTCCGTCGAGGCCGAACAATCCGTTTTAGGCGGCTTGTTGCTGGACAATCAGGCCTGGGATCGCATTGCGGATGTCCTGACCGAAGATGATTTTTATCGTCACGATCATCGACTGATCTGGTCGCATATGGCGCGTCTCATCAGCATGGCGCGTCCGGCCGACGTCATTACCGTGAACGAATCGCTGGTCAGTTCCGGCAAGAGTGACGATGTGGGCGGGTTGTCCTATCTGAATGCGCTCGCGCACAATACGCCGTCGGCCGCCAATATCAGGCGTTATGCCGAGATCGTGCGTGAACGATCGATGCTGCGCAAACTCGTCACCATTGCCGACGAAATCTCGGCGGCGGCATTCAATCCTCAAGGCAAGGAAGCGCGCCAGTTGCTGGATGAGGCCGAGTCGCGGGTCTTTCAGATCGCGCAGGAAGGGGCGCGTGGGTCGGCCGGCTTCCAGGAGATTCAGCCCTTGCTCACCCAAGTGGTCGAGCGTATCGACGAGCTCTATCATCGGGATTCCGATTCAGACGTGACCGGGGTGCCTACTGGCTTTGCTGATCTCGACAAGATGACCTCCGGTCTGCAGGGTGGGGATCTCGTGATCGTCGCTGGCCGACCGTCGATGGGAAAAACCTCGTTCTCCATGAACATCGGCGAGCATGTCGCGATCGAACAGGGACTGCCTGTCGCCGTGTTTTCCATGGAAATGGGTGCAGTGCAATTGGCCATGCGTATGCTGGGTTCGGTGGGCATGCTCGATCAGCACCGCATGCGTACCGGCAAACTCACGGCCGACGACTGGCCGCGCGTGACGCATGCCGTGCAATTGATGCAGGATGCTCAGGTCTACATTGACGAGACCCCCGCACTGACCGCTATGGAGCTGCGGGCAAGAACGCGTCGACTCGCACGTCAATGCGGGCAGCTCGGCCTGATCATCATCGACTACATCCAGCTGATGTCGGGTAGCGGTGGCGAGAACCGTGCCACCGAAATTTCCGAAATCAGTCGATCGCTCAAGGGGTTGGCCAAGGAACTGAACTGCCCGCTGATTGCGCTGTCTCAGTTGAACCGAAGCCTGGAGCAGCGGCCCAACAAGCGTCCGGTCATGAGCGATCTACGCGAGTCCGGCGCTATCGAGCAGGATGCCGACGTCATTCTCTTCATCTACCGTGACGAGGTCTACAACCCCGATTCACCCGACAAGGGCACGGCAGAGATCATCATCGGCAAGCAGCGTAACGGTCCCATTGGCACCGTGCGTCTGACCTTCCAGGGTTCCAGTACCCGCTTCCTGAACTACACGACAGGCCAGACCTACTGATCCTGATTGGCCTGTTCTGACCTGACCTGACCTGACCGGTCGTCGCTCAGTGCGATGGACGCGGTCGGTCAACAGCAATGCCTAAGTCATACCCAGCAGGCCTACCGAATACCTAGGAGGCCAGGCCAATACTCAGAAGCCAGGCTAAAAGCCAGGAGGCCTGCCGCGGCTCGAAAGATGGCCCCGCAAGGGAGACATCTTCCTGACCAGGCCGGGATCAGTGGTCGATTTCGCCTTCATCGGGAGGGCGTCGGCCGTAGCGGGTGGCCAGTACGGCGCACACCATCAGTTGAATCTGGTGAAACAGCATCAGCGGCAGCACGATGGCGCCCACCGATGAGCCGGCAAAGAGCACCTGAGCCATCGGTACACCGGTCGCCAGGCTCTTCTTCGATCCCGCGAACAGCAGGGTGATCTGGTCGGCCTTGTTGAATTTGAACAGCCGACCCAGCAGCAGCGAGATGCCAAGCGCGGCCGCCAGCACCACGATGCAGCACACCAGCAGGCCGAACAGTGCGCCCAGGGGCGTGTCCTGCCACAAGCCTTCGTTCACGGCTTCGGAGAAGGCGGTGTACACCACCAGCAGAATTGACCCTTGATCAACGATCTTGAGCATCGACTTGCGCGCCAGCACCCAGCCTCCGATCCATCGCCGCATAATCTGGCCCAGGACAAAGGGCAACAGCAGTTGCAGCATGATCTTGATGACTGCATCGTATGAAATGGACGCGGCTGCGGCATTCGCAATCACCAACCCCACGAGCAACGGCGTCACGAAGATGCCCAGCAGGCTGGACACCGACGCGCTGCACACGGCCGCGGGGATGTTGCCTCGGGCCACGGCGGTCAACGCAATGGCCGACTGCACCGTGGCCGGCAGGCAGCACAGAAACAGAATGCCGGTGTAGAGCTCCGGCGTGACCAGGGGCTGCAGCACGGGTTGCAACGCCAGACCGATCAGCGGAAACAGCACGAAGGTGACAGTGAAAATGGTGCCATGCAGCCGCCAATGCGTCATGCCGGCGATGATGGCTTCACGCGACAGACGCGCGCCGTGCAGAAAGAACAGCAGTGCTACGGCCAGATTGGTGATCCATCCGAAGGTGACCAGACCCACGCCGCGAGCGGGTAGGACGCTCGCAATGGCGACGGCCAGAAGCAGTAGCATGATGAAGCGGTCGGGCAAAAAGCGGGTAAGACGTTTCATGGTCGCAGTCAGAGGCGGAAAGTGGCGTGCGACAGTGCCGCAGCAGGGTGAAAAAGAACAGGGCGATCATCGATCGCCCGTCATTGTAGTTCGGTAGCAGAAACAATCAGCTTAAAGGGCTGTGCTCATGGTGTCATCCGGCACGCGAGCCTGATCGCCGCCATCAGTGACGCATGATCGGCAATGCCTTGGCCCGCAATGTCGAAGGCGGTACCGTGATCGACACTGGTGCGCACGAACGGCAATCCCACCGTGACATTGACGCCTTGATCCAGGCCCAGATACTTGACCGGGATCAGGCCCTGATCGTGGTATTGGGCCACCACGATGTCGAACTCCCCCTGACGCGCCCGCATGAACACGGTATCGCCAGGCCAGGGGCCCGACGCATCGATGCCCTGGACGCGCGCCGCCGCAATGGCAGGTGCAATGACCTCGATCTCCTCGCGTCCGAACTTGCCCGATTCCCCTGCGTGGGGATTCAGCCCGGCAACGGCTACGCGGGGCGCCTGCACGCCCATCTGGCGACAGGCCTGATGGGCAAGCATGATGGCACGGCCCTCGGACTCTGCAGTAATGGTCAGCGGCACATCCGCCAAGGCGATATGGATGGTCACCAGCAACACGCGTAGCTCGTCGTTGGCCAGCATCATGGCGAAATCAGCCGTACCGGTGCGCTCGGCCAGAATTTCGGTATGCCCCGGGTAATCGATACCCGCAGCATGCATGGATGCCTTGTTCAGTGGCGCGGTGACAATGGCGCGCAGATGACCCAGGCTGGCATCGTCGATAGCCGCACACACGTAATCGTATGCGGCCTGGCCCGCGCGCGGGTCGATTTGCCCCCAGCTGACGCCGCTGACATCCGGCCCGCGCTCCACGACATCCAGCGTGCCGGCGGCAAACCGAGCGTCGCGCACGTCATCAATCCGATGAATGTGCACGTTCATGCCCAGCGCGTGCGCCACATCGCTGAGACGGCGGGCATTGCCGTAAACGACCAGTGGCGCCTCACAACCCTGAATGACACACTTCAGGGCGATTTCCGGACCGATGCCGGCGGCATCGCCCATCGTGATGCCCAGCGGTGTGCGCGTCATGGTCAGAGCACGTCGCCCGCGTAGTCAGCCAGACGCGAACGCTCGCCTCGCTGCAAGGTCACGTGACCGGAGTGCGGCCATCCCTTGAATCGGTCAACCACAAAGGTCAGGCCCGAGCTTCCTTCGGTCAGGTAGGGCGTGTCGATCTGCGCAATGTTACCCAGACAGATCACTTTCGTGCCCGGCCCTGCCCGAGTGATCAGCGTCTTCATCTGCTTGGGTGTCAGGTTCTGCGCTTCATCCACGATCAGGTACTTGTTCAGGAAGGTGCGACCCCGCATGAAGTTCAGCGATTTGACCTTGATACGCGAGCGAATCAGATCCATGGTGGCGGCGCGCCCCCAATCGTTGCCACCCTCGGCATCACCCATGTTGAGCACGTCCAGATTGTCTTCCAGGGCACCCATCCACGGCAGCATTTTCTCTTCTTCCGTGCCAGGCAGGAAGCCGATGTCCTCACCCACGGGCACGGTCACCCGTGTCATGATGATTTCCGTATATCTTTTGGTTTCCAGTACCTGTGTCAGCCCTGCTGCCAGCGCCAACAGCGTTTTGCCTGTGCCTGCCTGACCCAGCAGCGATACAAAATCGCACTCGGGGTTCATCAGCAGGTTCATGGCGAAGTTCTGTTCACGGTTACGCGCGGTAATGCCCCACACATTGTTCTTGCCATGCGTATAGTCGCGCAACGTGGCCAGGACCGCCGTCTTGCCACTGACTTCGCGCACCTGCGCATGCAGTGGCATCTGACCATCAAGGTAGACGAACTGGTTCACCATGAACTGGGCACACAGGGGGCCCCGAATGCGGTAGAAGGTCGTTCCTCCCTGCTGCCACGATTCGATATCCTTGCCGTGCTTGTTCCAGAAGTCTTCAGGCAATTGCGTCATGCCCGAATAAAGCAGGTCCGAGTCTTCCAGCACGTGGTCGTTGAAGTAGTCCTCGGCCGCCATGCCCAGTGCCCGCGCCTTCAGGCGCATGTTGATGTCCTTGGACACCAGGACGACTTCACGGGTGGCGTTGAGATCCTGCAGCCCGCGCACCACACCCAGGATCTGGTTGTCCGCCTTGCCCATGGGCAGGTCGGCCGGCAGGTTGCTGTGTACGGCTGTGGTCTGGAAGTGCAGGCGACCCTGTGCATCCTTGTTGCCCAGCTTGGCCAGCGGCACGCCTTCGTCCAGATCGTCGGACTCCGCGACCAGCGCATCGAGCGAGCGGCTGACCTGGCGGGCGTTGCGCGCCACTTCCGACATCCCTTTCTTCTGATGATCGAGCTCTTCGAGCGTCATCATGGGCAAGTAGACATCGTGCTCTTCAAACCGGAAGAGGCTGCTGGGATCGTGCAGCAGCACATTGGTGTCAAGCACGAACAGTTTGCGAACGGTCGCGACCTTGCGTGCCTTGGCACGTGCGCCTCCGCGGGGGTGCGGTGCGGTGTCGGTTGCACTGGGGGCAGTCGATGCCGGGGTTACCGCCACCGTCTGTTTGGCCTGGGG
>JBAZPE010000009.1:0-13294 GCA_041648375.1 Burkholderiaceae bacterium
ACCCAGGTCTGCAAGCGCTCGCCGTCGGCCAACGCACTGTGCATGAGCGCCACCCCGTCGGGACCGATCGTTGTTTCCAGACGTTTGCGTATTGAGCCTTCCAGCTGTGGGGTGAGGTTGATTTCCGGCACCAGCAGCAACACCTGCCGGCCTTGCGCCAGCACATGCTCGGCGACACGCAAATACACCTCGGTCTTGCCACTGCCGGTCACGCCATGCAGCAGGACAGCAGCGAAGCCTGACATTGACAGGATGGCTTGCACCGCAGCCGCCTGCTCCGCATTCAGCTCGGGCGGTGTATCGGGCGCCACGTCCACGCGTGCGCGCCGTCGCCGCTTGTCCAGACGCGCCACCGGACCGCCCGCAGACCGTTCGCCGTTGTAGGCAGAGGGTTTGCGCAAGGGCGGCGGCAAGGCGGGCAGGATCACCTCACCTAGAGGGCGTTGATAATAGCGCGCCCCGAACCTCGCCAACGCCAGCCAGGCGGCCGTAGCGGGCGGCAGATCGTCGAGTACCTGAATAACGGGCTTGACCTGTGTCGGCTCAAAACCCGGCACCGCCGGGGTATCCACCACCATGCCTATCATCGTGCGACGCCCGAACGCCACCATGACGCGCTGGCCAATGCTGGTTCCGGCAGGGGCGCGGTAGTCGAAGGGACCGGGAATCGGCACGTCCAACGCCACACTGACCCAAATTTCGGGGTGTGCCGTCTGGTCAGCAGGTCCGGTCGGACACGATGGAAGCGAAGGGGATTCAGCGGTCAAGGGGGCGGGCTTCTGGGTGGGAAAATGTGACGCTACTTAAAGTGAATTCTGGATATAGCAGCTAAAGGATTGAGATCACGCCGGTTGGAAAAGGAGAGCCGACCGCCTGTGGATAACTTTGGGGAGAATTCCAGGAAAAGTAGGCAATCGGCTTAGCACATCCCCTCACACCTGACCTGAAAAACTTCATATATTTTAAAATATCTTTATTATTCAATGAGATATGTCCGATAAAGATAAACGGGTGTACGAATTTTGGGTAAACCCTGATTCCTGCAGAATTGTGCACAACTCGATTCGAAGCATTGACAACCATCCTGAAAAATGCCCCGACCGCACACAAATCGGTGGCAGGCATGGCGTAGGTTGCCGCCTACCGGATCGCACTGGGCAGGCGTCCGAGACGGCACGCGTTTACGCCCAAGCCCGCGCGATGCGACCGCCTGAATGGCACCCGCGGCGCGACCGCGGGCAGCCCGGCAAGCACACTACGCCTGATGAAACGCGGCGCTGTACTGATGCACCTCATCGACCAGAATGCCGACTGCATCCGGAGGGGTGAATCGAGAGATGCCATGACCCAGGTTGAAGACATGCCCACCGCTGCCGACCGCACCAAAGCCGTCGATCACCTTGCGGGCCTGACTGCGAATGGCGGACTCCCCGCCGAACAACACCATGGGATCGAGATTGCCCTGAATGGCGACCGCATCACCGACCGCGCGTCGTGCGCCACCGAGGTTGACCGTCCAATCGACGCCCAGCGCATCGGCACCGCATTGAGCGATTTCCGGAAGCCAGATGCCGCCACCCTTGGTGAACACAATGACCGGAACGCGGCGACCGTCACGCTCGCGTGTGAGCCCGGCGACCACCTTGCGGGTGTAGGCCAGCGAAAAAGCCTGAAACTCACCATCAGACAGCACACCGCCCCAGCTATCAAAAATCATGACCGCCTGTGCGCCGGCCTCGATCTGGGCGTTGAGGTACTGGGTGGTTGCCTGAGCATTGATCTCCAGCATGTGATGCACGAGATCAGGTCGCTTGTAGAGCATGGTCTTGATGAGTCGGTAGTCGTCAGATCCCTGCCCCTCCACCATATAACAGCCGATTGTCCATGGGCTGCCGGCAAAACCGATCAGCGGGACCCGCCCGTTGAGCTCCCGGCGTATCGTGGTGACCGCATCGAAGACATACTGCAAATTCGACATGTCGGGAACGGCCAGCCGTTGGAAGTCAGCCTCCTCGCGAACCGGGTGCGCGAATTTCGGGCCCTCGCCAATGGCGAAGTCCAGACCAAGCCCCATCGCATGCGGCACGGTGAGAATGTCTGAGAACAGAATGGCGGCATCAAGATCGTAACGGGCGAGTGGCTGTAATGTCACCTCGCATGCATAGTCCGGATTCTGGGCCAGCTTCATGAACGAGCCGGCACGTGCCCGCGTAACGTTGTACTCAGGAAGGTAGCGACCCGCCTGGCGCATCAGCCAGATCGGTGTGTAGGGAACCGGCTCACGCATCAGGGCGCGCAGAAAGACATCGTTTTGAAGCGGAGTGGCAGACACAACTATCCTTTGAATGCGACGAGCGGTGATTTTACCGCCAGCCGCGGGTGCAACCTAACGCCGTGCACGCCGTCCCTGCCGATAGTCATCCGCATTGATGCCGTGCTTGCGCATGAGCGCCCAGAATGCACGCCGATGCTTGGCGCTTGCACGCGCCGCGCCCGCCACATTACCGGCGTGACGCATGAGTGCATTGCGAAGAAACGCGCACTCGAACCGGTCGACGACAGCTTTTTTTGACCGGCTGAAAGACCCCTCTTCGATCTCATGCGGCGAGCTGTCAGGCTTGCCCTTGGACGGTGGCCGGTCGAGCCGGGTGCAATCAGGCGGGGGCGCCTCATGCCGAGTCGGGCCCGCAGCATAGGGCAGATGGGGCTCCGCGACCGTGAATCTGCCTGAGGTACCCTCGAGATGGCTTTCGCGCAACTTATGCTGGTAGGTTTTGATGCATCGTGTACTGCGTGCTCGAATTTCCTCGGCGTCGGCCTGTACCACGATGAAATCGTCTGCGCCCAGCACGAGCAGATCGCCGATCGCTTCCGCGCGAAGCTCACGGCACAGACAGATCAGAGGGGCCGGCAGCGGCGTATGCAGCGACGCCATGGCCGTTCGCACCCACGCAAGGTTGGATGCGTCCACCGCCATCATGCAGAGCTGATAGCGATACAGATCGCCCCGAATATCCTCCAGTGCAAGGGGCGACACCGACTGCTGATCGGTGCCATGACCGAGTGGCAATACCACGAAGCGCTGGCGTTTCAATTGATGCGTCTGAGCCGAAAGCCAAGCCGTCAGCCAAGGGGTGCGGTGAGCAGGCGTGAGCAACGCGCATTCGATTTAGACTGACATGCACACATTCCATTAAGTGATCGATGGCTGTGAGCATAATTATCGACGTGGACACCCGCTAGACGCAAATGCCGCAGTGAGGCAGACCACAATAGAAAAAGCGGCCGAAGCCGCTTTTTCATCACATGCAGCTTATCGCTGCGTCGTGGGTCATGCGTCGCTCAGCGACGCACTTTGCTCATCACGCGTGCGGCGTGCGCCTGGGCGGCCAACATGGCCAACTCGGCTTCCACCGCAGCGATGTCGGTCTTGTCCTTGGCATTGCGCAAGGCATCTTCTGCCTTCTGACGAGCAGCTTCTGCCTTGGCCTCGTCCAGATCCGCAGCACGAATGGCCGTATCGGCAAGCACTGTCACCGTGCCGGGTTGAATCTCGAGAATGCCGCCGGCGACAAACACGATTTCTTCCGTGTTGTCGGTCAGCACAATCTTGAGCGTGCCCGGCCGGATGCGCGAGATCAGCGGGGTGTGGCCGGGCAGAATGCCCAGCTCGCCCGCTTCGCCAGGCAGGGAAACAAACTTTGCTTCACCAGCAAAGATAGCTTCCTCGGCACTGACGACGTCTACATGTAGGCTGGCCATAACGATTCCTTATTGCAGTTTCTTGGCTTTCTCGAAGGCTTCGTCGATCGCACCGACCATGTAGAAGGCCTGTTCGGGCAAGCTGTCGCACTCGCCCTCAACGATCATCTTGAAACCACGGATGGTTTCAGCCAACGGGACGTACTTGCCGGGCGCGCCGGTAAACACTTCTGCCACGTGGAAAGGCTGCGACAGGAAGCGTTGGATCTTGCGCGCACGGGCAACGGCTTGCTTATCTTCGGGCGACAGTTCGTCCATACCCAGAATCGCAATAATGTCGCGCAGTTCTTTGTAGCGCTGCAGCGTTTGCTGCACGCCACGTGCCACGCCGTAGTGCTCTTCACCCACGACTTGCGGATCGAGCTGACGGCTGGTGGAGTCCAGCGGATCGACGGCGGGGTAGATACCCAGCGCGGCGATGTCACGGGACAACACGACCGTGGAGTCCAAGTGCAGGAAGGTCGTGGCAGGCGAAGGATCGGTCAAGTCATCGGCGGGAACGTACACGGCCTGGATCGAGGTGATCGAACCGGTCTTCGTGGACGTGATGCGCTCTTGCAGCTTACCCATTTCTTCAGCCAAGGTAGGCTGATAGCCCACGGCCGAAGGCATACGACCCAGCAGTGCCGAGACTTCCGTACCGGCCAGGGTGTAGCGGTAGATGTTGTCAACGAAGAACAGAATGTCGCGACCTTCGTCACGGAACTTCTCGGCCATCGTCAGGCCCGACAGTGCCACGCGCAGACGGTTTCCGGGAGGCTCGTTCATCTGACCGAACACCATCGCCACTTTGGACTCGGTGATGTTCTTCAGGTTGATAACGCCGGCTTCAGCCATTTCATGGTAGAAGTCGTTACCTTCACGAGTACGCTCACCCACGCCGGCAAACACCGACAGACCGGCGTGCTGCTTGGCGATGTTGTTGATCAGCTCGAGCATGTTCACGGTCTTGCCCACACCGGCACCGCCGAACAGACCGACCTTACCGCCCTTGGCGAACGGGCAGACCAGGTCAATCACCTTGATGCCGGTTTCGAGCAGTTCCACCGAAGGCGACAGTTCGTCGAACTTGGGGGCGTCCTGGTGAATGCTGCGACGTTCTTCGGTGGGGATGGGACCGGCTTCGTCGATGGGACGACCCAGCACATCCATGATGCGGCCCAGGGTGGCTTCACCCACAGGCACCGAAATGGGCGCGCCCGTATCGGCCACGGCCATACCGCGGCGCAGGCCGTCGGAGGAGCCCATGGCGATGGTACGCACGACGCCGTCACCCAGCTGTTGCTGAACTTCGAAGGTCAAACCCTTTTCTGCAAACGCCGAGCTGTCGTCCGCCAGGGTAAGGGCGGCGTAAATTTTGGGCATTTGATCGCGGGGGAACTGAATGTCCACCACGGCGCCGATACACTGAACGATGGTTCCGTTGCTCATGTCGAGTCCTTGCTTGATAACGTTCTAAGGGCTGGCTGCTAGCGTTGACGAGGTCAAACCGCTGCAGCTCCCCCCACGATTTCGGAAATTTCTTTGGTAATGGCGGCCTGACGCGTCTTGTTGTAGACGAGTTGCAGATCACCGATGACTTTCTTGGCGTTGTCCGATGCGGCCTTCATGGCCACCATGCGGGCAGACTGCTCCGAAGCCATGTTTTCTGCAACGGCCTGGAACACCAGACCTTCCACGTAGCGTTGCAGAAGGTCGTCGATGACGGCTGCTGCATTGGGTTCGTAGATGTAATCCCAGCTGTAGTTGCTTTCGACTTTTTCCTCAGCTTCGGCAACGGTCTCACCGAGCTGGTAGGGGTCGCCCAAGCCATTGGGCAATGGCAACAGACGCAAAAACACAGGCTCCTGGCGCATCGTATTCACGAAGCGGGTGCTTGCCAGGTAAATGGCATCGATACGGCCGGCAAGGAAGTCATCCAACTGAACCTTGATGGCGCCCAGCAGGCGCTCGAGATTGGGCTTGTCACCCAATTGAACTTCCTGCGATACCAGATTCGCATTCAGACGGCTCAAGAGACTCACGCCCTTGTTGCCGAATGCAGTGGTTTGCACCTTGATGCCGCGTTCCTGAAACTCCTTGAGCTTGCTGAGCACCACACGTGTGATGTTCGTGTTCAAGCCGCCGCAAAGTCCCTTGTCGGTAGTCACCATGATGACGCCCACCGCCTTCATCGCCGAACGTTCGACGAGATAGGGATGTGAGTAATCAGGATGCGCCTGCATCAGATGCGATGCGATTTCGCGCACCTTGGTGGCATATGGACGGCCAGCCCGCATCCGTTCCTGCGCTTTACGCATTTTGGATGCGGCGACCATTTCCATCGCCTTGGTGATCTTGCGCGTGTTTTGCACGCTCTTGATCTTGGTTCGGATTTCCTTGATTCCAGCCATTGCGCTTTCCTGTGATGACAGCAGGGTGAGGAGCCGAGACGGCCCTCACCTTCGGTCGCAATACTTAAAACGCGCCGCTTTTCTTGAACTCTTGCAATGCAGCGGCGAGTTCGGCGTCGTCGTCCTTGGACAGTTCTTTCTTGTCTTCGACACGATCGATCAGACCGGCGTGCTTGGACTTCAGATGGTCCTTGAACGACTTCTCGAACGACAGGATCTGCTCGACAGCGACGTCATCCAGGTAGCCATTGTTCACGGCGTACAAGGTCACGGCCAGTTCCCAGACCTGCAACGGCTGATACTGAGGTTGCTTGAGCAGTTCGACCACGCGCTTGCCGCGCTCGAGCTGACGGCGCGTCGAGTCGTCCAGATCGGAAGCAAACTGCGCGAACGCAGCCAATTCGCGATACTGGGCCAAGTCGGTACGAATACCACCGGAGAGTTTCTTGACGACCTTGGTCTGCGCAGCACCACCCACACGCGACACGGAGATACCCGCGTTGATAGCAGGACGTACACCGGCGTTGAACAGGTCGGTTTCCAGGAAGATCTGGCCGTCGGTAATCGAAATCACGTTGGTCGGCACGAATGCGGACACGTCACCGGCTTGCGTTTCGATGATGGGCAGCGCGGTCAGCGAACCGGTCTTGCCTTTCACGGCACCGTTGGTGAATTTCTCGACGTAGTCGGCGTTCACACGTGCGGCGCGCTCAAGCAGACGCGAGTGCAGATAGAACACGTCGCCGGGGTACGCTTCGCGACCGGGAGGACGACGCAGCAGCAGCGACACCTGACGATAGGCCCAGGCTTGCTTGGTCAGATCGTCATAGATGATCAGGGCGTCTTCGCCACGATCACGGAAGTATTCACCCATGGTGCAGCCAGCGTAGGCGGACAGGTACTGCATGGCAGCCGAGTCCGAAGCCGTGGCGGCGACGATGATGGTGTATTCAAGCGCGTTGTGCTCTTCGAGCTTGCGCACGACGTTGTTGATCGTCGATGCCTTTTGACCGATCGCGACGTAGACGCAGGTCACGCCCTTGCCTTTCTGGCTGATGATCGCGTCGATGGCGACAGCAGTCTTACCGGTCTGACGGTCACCAATGATCAGTTCGCGCTGACCGCGACCGATCGGCACCATCGAGTCGATAGCCTTGATACCGGTCTGCAGAGGCTGCGACACAGATTCGCGGGCGATCACACCAGGTGCGACTTTTTCGATGATGTCGGTCTGGGTGTTGCCCAACGGGCCTTTGCCGTCGATGGGCGTACCGAGTGCGTCGACCACACGGCCGCGCAGTTCGGGACCCACGGGCACTTCGAGAATGCGGCCGGTCGTCTTGACCTGGTCGCCTTCGGAAATACCGGTGAAGTCACCCAGAATCACGGCGCCGACAGAGTCGCGCTCGAGGTTCAGGGCGAGACCGAAACGGTTACCGGGGAACTCGAGCATTTCGCCCTGCATGACATCGGACAGACCGTGGATGCGGGTGATACCGTCGGACACCGAAACAACGGTGCCTTGCGTGCGGATATCGGTCGAAGCGCCCAGGCCCTCGATGCGGCTCTTGAGCAGTTCGCTGATCTCGGAGGGATTGAGTTGCATGTGGAGACTCCTGGAATCCTGTTGAGTGGCCGGCTTATGCGGCCAGCGTGTCGCGCATGCGAACCAATTGGGCTTGCACGGACGTATCTAGCACCTGATCGCCCACACTGACGCGCACACCGCCAATCAGCGACGGGTCGACAGTTACGTGGGGCTTGAGTTTCAAACCGAATTTCAATTCCAACGCGCTCACGAGTTCCTGCAACTGTGCGGCAGTAAGTTCGAAGGCACTGGTGATTTCGGCAGCCGCAGCGCCTTCACTACGGTTTTTCAACGTAGCGAACTGTTCGGCGATGTAGGGCAGCAACGCCAACCGATTATTGTCGGCAAGCAGTTGAATCAAATTTACGGCAGAGGCAGGCAAATCTTTGCCCGCCAGGCTCGAGAAGATGTCAGCGCGTCGGGCCCTGGACAGACCCGGCTCGGACATGGCCGCAGCGACCTCCGGATGGGAGGCAATCTGAGCCAGTCGGTTCACCAACTCCAGCCAGCCGGACGTACCGAAGGATGCATCGCCACTGGCAGCGGCGTACAGCGCTTCGGCGTAGGGTCGGGCAACGGTGGAAAGTTCAGCCATGGCGGTCCCGGATCAGAGCTGCGTCTTGAGCTGGTTGAGGAGCTCGGCGTGCGCTTTTGCATCAACCTCACGCTTGAGGATCTGCTCGGCGCCCTTTACGGCCAATGCGGCCACGTCTTCGCGCAATGTCGCACGAACACGCTGACCTTCCTGCTCGGCGTCCTGACGCGCTTGCGCCACGATACGGGCACGTTCGGCCTCAGCCTCGCGGCGTGCTTCGTCGATCAAGGCCGCAGCCTGTTTCTCGGCTTCCACGATGCGAGCATGTGTTTCTGACTTGGCAGATGCCTCGATCAGGCTGACGCGCGCCTGAGCCTGCGCCAGATCGGCACGGCCCTTGTCGGCGGCGGCCAGGCCGTCGGCGATTTTCTGGCGGCGCTCATCGATCGCCTTCGTCAGGGGCGGCCACACGAATTTCATCGTGAACCAGCCCAGAACGAAGAACACGAGCATCTGGAAAAAGATCGTCGCGTTCAAATTCACGGTCGTTTCCCTATAAGACCATTGAGCTCGGCCACACAATAGTGAGGGGAGCCCGAGCAAACACTAAGCCGGAACGCGATGGCATGCGGGATGCCTCGGCCGGCCGACTTGCCCGCTTGTCGCATGACTGCGAGCGGGCACATGTACACAATCAGACGAACGGATTGGCGAAAGCGAACAACATGGCGATACCGACACCGATCAGGAATGCTGCGTCGATCAGACCGGCCAACAGGAACATCTTGGTTTGCAGAGCGTTCATCAACTCGGGTTGACGAGCCGAAGCTTCCAGGTATTTACCGCCCATGATACCGATGCCAATGCAAGCGCCGAAGGCACCCAGACCGATGATGAAAGCGCAAGCGAGAGCAACGAAAGCAACGTTGGTCATGACAACTCCTTGGTTAAAAAACGAGATTCAAAAAATTAAAACGGAAGATAAACCTATCCTGGAGAACCGACTCGGTGAGCCGGCAATCCCGAGCAGGGTCCGGGCAAGCAGCCACGCCTGCACCGATAATCATTAGTGCCCTTCGTGTGCCTGACCGATATAAACCAGCGTGAGCATCATGAAGATAAAGGCTTGTAACAGCACGATCATGATGTGGAAGATGGCCCAGATCGAACCGGCAAGGACGTGTCCCAGACCGAAACCGACGCTAGCGCCATTCAAACCAGTCCAGGCACCGCCCATCAGAGCGATCAACATGAACACGAGCTCGCCGGCAAACATGTTGCCGAACAACCGCATCCCCAGCGACACCGACTTGGCGGCGTACTCGACCAGGTTCAACGCGAAGTTGAACGGTGCAAGCAAGACGGCACCAATACCATGCGCGTGAAAAGGAGCGGTGAAAAGTTCTTTGACGAAGCCACCCGGCGTCTTGATCTTCAGACCGTAGTAAAGCATCAGAAGCAGCACACCCATGGACATGCCCAGCGGCACGTTCAAGTCGGCAGTCGGCAGAATGCGGTGGTAGTACAGGGGATCGCCATGCTCGGCACCCAGGCCGGTAACCTTGAAGATCCAGGGCAACAGATCGACCGGAACCAGGTCGAGCGCGTTCATGAGAATGATCCACAAGAACACGGTCAGCGCGAGGGGCGCAACAAACTCACGGCTCTTGGCGTTGCTGACAATGCTTTTGGCCTGGCTGTCGACCATGTCGACAATCATTTCCACAAAACCCTGGAAACGGCCCGGCACACCTGCGGTTGCCTTGCGCGCTGCCGCCCAGAGCACCAGCACGACGATCGCGCCCATGGCAATGGACCAGAACAGGGAGTCGTAATTGATGACTTCGAAATGAGCGATCGCAGACTGCTTTTCGCCCAAATTGTTCAGATGCACCAAATGGTGCTGGATATATGCGGACTGGGGCGATACGTCGCTGGCGGCAGCCATAAAAAATTCCTATTTGCTGTAGACCTGCGCCTTGCGGCGCCAACTCTGCCCGATAGCTCGGTGCGGCTTAAAACTTACGAAACATCAACAGCAGGAAATACCCCTTGAGCGTGAGAACAAGTCCCCACAGCACCGCGGGCCACACCAACCATTCCTGCGCATAACGGGACAGCAGCCACAACAGCACCACCGTCACCGACAACTTGACTATCTCACCCAGAAGGAATGTCACCGGACTGGCCGATCTCCCTCCTGCCAGACCCAGCATCAGGCGAAAGGCGAACAAGGCATTGGGAATCAGATACATCCCTGCCCCTGCCAGCGCCGATAGCCCTGCTGCCGGTCCTGCAACCGCCCATGCAATCACCGCGGCCAGACAGGCCATGGCACCTTGCGCCGCCACCGCACGAACCAGCCCTTTGAATGCTCTGGCAGTAACCGCCGCCCGTTCCTCGGGTGTCAGTTGCACCGGCTCTTCAACGTGCAGATCACTACTGCGCGCACCGACATGCCGGTCGATGGTCGACCTACCGCTGTCTGTCGGCGTTTGCTCGGCTGCATCCTGGCCTGACTGCCCAAGTGCCCAACTCGACGGGGCACTGTGCGGGTGACTGACCTGACGATCAACTCGAGAAGCGCCGGCCGCGACATCGGTATTTGGCATGGCGGGTGGATGACTCGAAGATTGCTTACAAAAAAGCGGGTTGTTCAGAATTACCAAGGCAAGCGAACGACCATCCCGAACTGCTGCACCGAAAGACAAGCCCGCCTAACCACCGGAAAAGGCATCGATGCAAAGCACCTTCAGAAACCACTCTACTTACCTGCATTTGCTGTCAACGCTTGGCATTTAATGCTGATCCAGGCATTGCGGCAAACTATTTGAGTATAGCGCGAAACCATTTGCCCGGCAAACTGTCGGCCCAAAACCTGAACAAGATTGAGCAGCCAGACCGCGGCAAATTCAGCGCATTGTAATTCGAAAATGGCGCAAAAAAGAAAGGCTGCGCGACCGCAGCCTTTTCTTGTGCAAAACCCGGCACTAGGCGTGGACTCAGTCCTCGCGTACGGGCGGGGGTGCCCAGCTACCGTCAAGCGCAATGTCCTTGGGCGAATACAGTCGCATATTCAACAGGAACGGGCCTTCGGCAGGGGTAGGCAGCCAATTGCTCTGGCGATCGCCACGCGGCGGCTTACGCGAGATGTAGATATCGAGCGAACCGTCACTGTTGTATTTCAGCGCATCGGTGCTGCGAAGCGCGTAGCGTCGCGCCTCATTTTCCACAAACGTGAAGTTGGGACCGTAGAGATTGATCGACCAGAAGCCATCGACCGGCGGCAACTGGGCACGGTCAAAGTGCAGGACATAGTCCTCTCTGCTGTCCAGCGGCTTGCCCTTGGCATCGGCGAAGGCCACAGGATAGATCACGTCGGCGGGCGGATTAGCGCCAAGGCCTGCATAGGCGACGGCCGCGCGACGCAGATAGTCGGTGCCATAGGTGCCGATGCCCGAGAGCACGGTGACCCAGTTGTTTTTGGACACACCCAGCGACGTCACGGCAGTGCGAATGCGCGTGGCAGCTTCGGGGGCAGCATAACCGAGCGCCTGCTGCACGGCAGGATCCAGACGCGCAAACTGGAACGGCTGATTGGTCGAGCCGATGCCGATGCGACGCAGGCGGTCCAGCATGGCATGGTCATTGGCATGCGGCGGGTTGTTCTGAATGGCCTGCGCAAAGGTACCGAAGAATGTCGCAGCGTCCATATTCGCGACGATGTCAGTCGGGGTGCCCTGCACCTGCCAGTTTTCCTGTGCGGGCGCGGCCGGCCACGACGCTCGTGGGCCGGGAGCGGTGTAAGGCGTGGCAGAAAGCCCCGCCTGATATTGATTCACGGCGCCCAGGTCACCTTGACCTGTGGTTTCCACGCGGCCGATCAGCCAGCCCATCGAGGTGGGGCTGCGCACGATGTCCACCCCTGCCGGCACACTGCCTTGCCAGTACGGACCTACGATCGCGAAGGTTTGCGGACCATTGCCATTGACACGGGTTCCACGGCTGGCGAAGGTGTCCGTCCACATGTCGAGCAAGGTAATCGACTGATAGCGGGTGCCGTTATCGGGCACGCGCACGACCAGCGGCTGCTGCGACACATCGAACCACAGATTGGAATACAGGACATCAGTACTGGGCCAGGTCACTTCGCGCGCTGCGGCATCAGGCAAGGTGGTGCGGTGAGCGAATTGATTCATCGGGGCCTTGCCCTCGATCGGTGAGGCCACATTGGTGGACGCCCGACGCGTCACTTCCATCAGCACCATGGGATAGGCGTATATATAGGCGTCACTGGCAATGCGCTGCAATTCCTCAGCCGTCACGGTCGGCGCGACACTCGTGCCCTGGACCGGTGTCTCGGACACCAGGCGCAACGTGGGTTGAGGCCCAGAAGGCGACCCGGTTTTTGCCACGGTCGTCTGCGCCCCAGCGGGCAAAAAGCAAAGTGACAGGGCCCCTGCCAGCACGGCAGCAGGCCACTTACGATTCATTGGTTTGCGCATGTTCCCATCCTTTTCATTTTGCGAGCGGCTTCTCGAACGAACTAGGCCGTGAACAAATAGGATAGACGCGCATATTGAAACAAAGTAGATGGCCCGGGTTTCAAAGCGAAACCATTGCGCAGCAAATGCTGCCGAAGCCCCCAACCTCGACAGCGGATGTAACGCGCGTTAGCGGTGCTTAAATTCCACAGCGCGCTTTTCAGCAAAAGCAGCCATCCCTTCCTTCTGATCGTCTGTGGCGAACAGACTGTGGAAGACGCGGCGTTCGAACAGCAGCCCTTCATTCAGGCTGGATTCGTAGGCGCGATTGACCGCCTCCTTCGCTATGCGCACCGAAGGCAGGGACATCGAAGCAATAACAGTTGCGGCGTCCATCGCTTCTTCCATCAATTTGTCGGCAGGAACCACGCGCGACACCAGACCGGACCGCTCGGCCTCATCAGCCTTCATGGTCCTCGCGGTGAGCACCAGGTCCATCGCCTTTGCCTTGCCGACGGCACGTGGGAGACGC